>NZ_JBGMOE010000163.1:0-50332 GCF_041424195.1 Tardiphaga sp.
CGGCGGTGCCGAATGACGACTTCACCGCGCGGGTGCCGTCGAAATCCATGATGAGGTCCTGGCAATCCGCAGCCGGGATCAAGGGGCACGATGCGCCCCCCGGAATGATTGCCAGCAGATTGTCCCAGCCGCCGCGAATGCCGCCGCCGTGCTTCTCGATCAGTTCACGGAACGGAATGCTCATGGCGTCCTCGACGACGCAGGGCGTGTTGACGTGGCCGGAGATGCCGTAAAGCTTGGTGCCGACATTGTTCGGACGGCCGATCGAGGCGAACCACGCCGCGCCGCGACGCAGGATGTCCGGCGCGACTGCGATCGACTCCACATTGTTCACGGTGGTCGGGCAACCATAGAGACCGACATTGGCCGGGAATGGCGGCTTCAGGCGCGGTTGGCCCTTCTTGCCTTCAAGGCTTTCGAGCAGCGCAGTCTCTTCGCCGCAGATATAGGCGCCGGCACCGTGGGCGACATAGAGGTCGAACGGGAAACCGTGGATGTTGTTCTTGCCGATCAGATTGGCCTCATAGGCCTGATCGATCGCCGCCTGCAGATGCTCGCGCTCGCGGATGAATTCGCCGCGGACATAGATGTAACCGACATGAGCGCCCATGGCGCAGCCGGCGATCAGGCAGCCTTCGACCAGCGTATGCGGATCGTGCCGCATGATCTCGCGGTCCTTGCACGTGCCGGGCTCGGACTCGTCGGCATTGACGACGAGATAGCTCGGACGACCGTCGGCATTGTCCTTCGGCATGAAGGACCACTTCATGCCGGTCGGGAAGCCTGCACCGCCACGGCCACGAAGGCCGGACGCCTTCATTTCGGTGACGATCCAGTCGCGGCCCTTGTCGATGATGGCCTTGGTGCCATCCCAGCCGCCGCGACGGCGCGCGCCAGCCAGACCCCAGTCGTCAAGGCCGTAGAGATTGCGGAAGATGCGGTCGTTGTCGTCGAGCATGGCTTCCTCGATCAGCGATTGGTTTGCTTGTAGGCGAGCATCGCGGCGCAACCGCCGAACACGACCGCCCACAACAGACTTGATTCAAGCGTGGCATTCAAAAAGAAGCGCTGCAGCGCGACAATGAACGCAGCCGCCACCATCGTATGCAATGCGATGTAGAGCCACTTGTTCATTGCCGCGTCCCCCGACAGCGTTGCAAATTTCATCGACAGCGCGCGCGTCATTTCTTCGGCTCCTTGGCATCCTTCGGAGCGCCGCCTGTCGGCGGATTGGTCTTGGTCGCGTCGGCAGCCGGCGGCTTCGGCGCCGGGCGCTCCTGCACATTGGCCGACTCGGTCTGCTTCTTCGGCTCGGCATCCGCAAGCACTGGTTCCTTCGGCATATCCAGAACCTTGGTGTAAGTGGCGGCGCCACCGCTCGTCATCACGCGCGCGCCACCTTCGGGCGCTGCGAACTGACGGCCGATCTGCGAACCCGGCTTCGGCGGCGTGCCGGCAGCGAAGCCGTCGATCAGCTTGTTCATGCTCTCTTTGGTGAGGTCCTCGTAGGTGTCGCTCCAGATCATCGCCATCGGGGCGTTGACGCAGGCGCCGAGGCACTCGACCTCTTCCCACGAGAAGTCGCCATCTGCGGAGAGATGGAACGGGTCGTGATGGATGCGGTGCTGGCAGACCTCGATCAGGTCACCGGCGCCGCGCAGCATGCACGGCGTGGTGCCGCAGACCTGAATATGCGCCTTCTTGCCGACCGGCTGCAGCTGGAACTGGGTGTAGAAGGTCGCCACCTCAAGCACGCGGATATAGGGCATTTCCAGCATGTCGGCGACGAAGCGGATGGCCGCCTCCGAGACCCAGCCGGCATTCTGTTCCTGCGCACGCCACAGGATCGCGATCACCGCCGAGGCCTGACGGCCGGGCGGATAATGCGTGATCTGCTCTTTCGCCCACGCCAGATTCTCGGGCGTGAATTCAAACGAAGCGGGCTGAACTTCTTTCGGAGCCAAACGGCGGACGGACATGTCTAGTCTCTCAATGAGTGCGGCGCGCCGCGCTCGCATTCAGGCTGTTGAAACGATCGAGCCAGAATGCACTCGATGTGCCGAACACATTGTAGCCAACGTGTGTGGACACCTTGATGCGATCCAGGATCGACAGTTCGGTCACGGTTTCGAAACGGTTGGTGGCGGGATCATGCACGATCAACTTGAGCGGCGTTTGATCCAGGATAAAGCGCGAGACTGTGTGGGCGGGGTCGTTGCCATGCTCTTCGCACATGATGACCGAGTCGCCCTGCAGCAATCGCGCGCCGCCCTTGATGGCCTCGATCTCGACGCCTTCGACGTCGAGCTTGATCAGATATTTGCCAGACATCGACACCCTGCCATCGTCGAGCAGGTTGTCGAGCGAGATCACCGGCACTTCCTCGCCGCCCGCATTGGGATCGCCGGCAATGCTGAAAGCTTCGTGCTTGGTGCCCGACAGACGTGCCGTGCCGCGCTGCGAGCCGATCGCGCATTTGATGACTTCGAACCGGTCACCGTTGATCCTGGCGTTGTTGGCCAGCTTGGCAAAATTGTCGAACGACGGCTCGATGGCGATCGCCTTGTGCGAGCCGAACGGCGCGCTCGACACCAGCACCGACCAATAGCCGTAATTCGCGCCGCAATCGAGCAGCGTGTAATCGACGCTCACCGAATCCCGAAACAGCAATTCGAGTTCATCTTCATAGGAGAAGGTGCGGTTGAGCAGCTTGCTCCAGTAACCGTCGCCGAACGGGAACGCGAACAGCGCATCCGCATTCAGCTTCACCACGAGATCGCGCACCGGCAGCACCGTCTTGCGCATCAGATTGGCGCACATGTTGTAGCCGCGATGCGAGAAGGACGACGAGATCTTCGAGCCAACTACCAGCGCACAGGCCATCGCACGTTCCCAGAGATTCACGCTCTGGAGAACGCCGGACGCCCGGTCAAACTGGATGGGAGGCGTCAGGGTCACCGATCGACCTCTCCGAACACGATGTCGAGCGAACCGAGAATGGCCGAGACGTCGGCGAGCAGATGGCCGCGGCACATGAAGTCCATGGCTTGCAGATGCGCAAAGCCCGGCGCGCGGATCTTGCACTTGTAGGGCTTGTTGCTGCCATCGGAGACGAGATAGACGCCGAACTCACCCTTCGGCGCCTCGACGGCCGCGTAGACTTCGCCTTCCGGAACGCGAAAACCTTCGGTGTAGAGCTTGAAGTGATGGATCAGCGATTCCATCGAGCGCTTCATCTCGCCGCGACGCGGCGGGAAAATCTTGTTGTCTTCGACAGCGACAGCACCCTGCCCGTCCGCCGCGCGCATCTTGGCGATGCACTGCTTCATGATCTTGGTCGACTGCCGCATCTCCTCGACACGGATGCAGTAACGATCGTAGCAGTCGCCGTTCTTGCCGACCGGAACGTCAAAGTCCATTTCGGCGTAGCATTCATAAGGCTGCGCCTTGCGCAGATCCCAGGCAGCGCCGGAGCCACGCACCATCACGCCGGAGAAGCCCCACTTCCAGGCGTCTTCCAGCGAGACCACGCCGATATCGACGTTGCGCTGCTTGAAGATGCGGTTGCCGGTCAGCAGCGTCTCAAGATCGTCGAGCACCTGCGGGAAGGCATCGCACCAGGCGTCGATGTCGTTGATCAGCTTCGGCGGCAGGTCCTGATGCACCCCGCCGATGCGGAAGAACGCGGCATGCATGCGCGAGCCCGAGGCACGCTCGTAGAACACCATCAGCTTCTCGCGCTCTTCGAAACCCCACAGTGGCGGGGTGAGCGCGCCGACGTCCATCGCCTGCGTGGTGATGTTGAGAAGATGCGACAGGATACGGCCGATTTCCGAATACAGCACGCGGATCAACTGGCCGCGGCGCGGCACGGTGATGCCGAGCAGCTTTTCGGCGGCCAGACAGAACGCGTGCTCCTGATTCATCGGCGCGACGTAATCGAGCCGGTCGAAATACGGGATCGCCTGCAGATAGGTCTTCTGCTCGATCAGCTTCTCGGTGCCGCGGTGAAGCAGGCCGATATGCGGATCGACGCGCTCGACGACTTCACCGTCGAGCTCCAGCACAAGACGAAGCACGCCGTGCGCCGCCGGATGCTGCGGTCCGAAGTTGATCGTGAAATTGCGAACGTTGGGTTGGTCGGTCATCGGGCGCTCCGCGCCAAGGCGAATAGCGAATGGCGAATGGCGAATGGCATTATCTGGCAGCCTTGTCCTGCAAAGACCGTATCAAGGCCCGCAGCATTTTGCCCAAGCTGTCGCACTGGGCGAGGGTTGTTTGCGAAGTGGCCAACGGAAGAATCCCGACGCGCTCCGCCAAAATCAGATGTGTCTCGAGTTCTTTCAAAGATCCCTGCGAGATGCGGAGATACTGAACGAAGCTGCCGGTATTGTCGCGGCCGTGTCCCTCGGCGATATTCGCGGGAACCGATCCTGCCGCTCGCCTGATCTGCGATGTCAGTCCGAACAGCTCGTCGCGCGGAAACGCCTGCGTCAGACGATAGCACGCCTCGGCTACGGCCATGGCATCCTGCCATACCCGCAAATCCCGATACGAACTGATCGTCGACTCGCTCAACGTTCATCCCTATTCGCCACTCGCTACTCGCCATTCGCTAATTCGCCTTCTCGTCACCGGGCAACACGGGGTAATCCGCGCCTTCCCAAGGCGAGAGGAAATCGAATTTACGGAATTCCTGGTTGAGCCGGACCGGCTCGTAAACCACCCGCTTCTCCTGGTCGTCGTAGCGAACCTCGACGAAACCGGTCAGCGGGAAGTCCTTGCGCAGCGGATGACCGTCGAAACCGTAGTCGGTCAGCAGCCGGCGCATGTCGGGATGGCCGACGAAGATCACGCCATAGAGGTCATAGGCTTCACGCTCGAACCAGTCAGCGCCGGGAAACACCGAAATGATCGACGGCACCTGCGTCGTTTCGGATGCCAGAGCCTTCAGGCGAATGCGGGTGTTCAGCACCGGCGACATCAGGTGATAGACGACGTCGAAGCGCTTCTCGCGACCCGGATAATCGACTGCCGTCGCATCGGTGAAACTGACGAAGCGGCAGCGCGGATCGTCGCGCAGGAATTGCGCGACTTCGACGATCTTCGATGTCTCCACCGCGATCGTCAGCTGGCCGAACGCCACCTCATGCGCGAGCGCGGCACCAGGAAGGGCGCCGACAATCGTCTGACCCAGTGTGTCGAGCCTCACATCGTCCATGACAAAGCCTTAAGCGTTCGCGAGTCTTAGCGTTTTGGTCTTAACGTTCGATCGTGCCGGTGCGGCGGATCTTCTTCTGCAGCAGCAGCACGCCGTAGAGCAGCGCTTCTGCGGTGGGCGGACAGCCCGGCACATAGATATCGATCGGAACGATACGGTCGCAGCCGCGAACCACCGAATAGGAATAGTGGTAGTAGCCGCCGCCATTGGCGCAGGAGCCCATCGAGATGACGTAGCGCGGCTCGGGCATCTGGTCATAGACCTTGCGCAGCGCCGGGGCCATCTTGTTGGTCAGCGTGCCGGCGACGATCATCACGTCGGACTGGCGCGGCGACGCACGTGGCGCGAAGCCGAAGCGCTCGACGTCGTAACGCGGCATCGAGACCTGCATCATTTCGACCGCGCAGCAGGCGAGACCGAAGGTCATCCACATCAGCGAGCCGGTGCGCGCCCAGGTGATCAGGTCGTCGGTCGCGGCGACGAAGAAGCCCTTGTCGGACAGCTCGGCATTGACCTCGAGAAAATACGGATCGTTCGCGCCGACCGGCTTGCCGGTGGACGGATCGATGATGCCTTTCGGCGCCTGCGCGATGGCGGGAGCCGAGGCTATGACTGGGCTCAATCCCATTCGAGCGCGCCTTTCTTCCATTCGTAGGCGAAACCGATGGTGAGCACGCCGAGAAACACGATCATCGACCAGAAGCCGGTTGCGCCAAGCTTGCCGAAGGCCACTGCCCACGGAAACAGAAAGGCGACTTCCAGATCGAAGATGATGAAGAGAATCGCCACCAGATAGAACCGCACATCGAACTTCATGCGCGCGTCGTCAAAAGCGTTGAATCCGCATTCATAGGCGGACAGCTTTTCCGGATCCGGCTGCTGGTAGGCGACGAGAAATGGCGCGATCAGCAAGGCCAGACCGATAACGGATGCGATGCCGATGAAGACCACAAGTGGGAGATAATTATGCAAGATGCCGTTCATCGGCGAGCCTTACCCCTGCGGCCCTGACTTTGCCACAGATTCGAACATTGGAATGGTTCTGAGGCTTAGCGCAGCGCAACAAGCCATGCAAGACAAGGGATGTTGACAGTTTCATGCCCTGCCATGCGCCGCGCGACGATTGAAACGCAACCTTGCCGATGCATCGCCGGCTGCAACAAACCTGCCGCAGATTCTCAAAAATCCGGCATGACTTCTCAACAACCGGGACCGTCAAACCTTGCCTGTCGGCGGGTCGGACCTGGCGCTCCTGCCCGGCAGCATCAAGCCCTCCAGTTCGGCGCGTTTCCGCACCAGCAGCAACTCCGCGGCGGCGTTGTCCATGCCCGCCTGTCGCAACAGGCGGATCGCCGCGCCGAGCTCCGCGATCTGAGCCCGCAATGTGATGATCCTGAGCCGCGGCGGCTCGTTCACACCGGACATGCCAGCGCCTCACGCTCCGCAATGAGCGCCAGCGGATCGGCCTGCATCCGCCGCAGGCGCCCGGAGGCATTGGCGCAGTCCAGTCCGGCATTGGTCAGCAGCCGGATATCCGATTGCGCCGCCTTCATCTGGTGGCGCAGCCGGGCGATTCTGAAATTCAGGTTGGCGAGCTTGGTCATTTGCGATATAGAACAAAAAGAGAACAAATTGACAAGCCACTGTTTCGACCCAGATCGGATTTTTGGAGGTTCCCATGACCCTTGCTTTAAAGACCCTGGCTTTGAAGACTCCGGCCTTGAACACCCAAAGCGAGGTCGCCGTTCCCGCGATGGCGGCATCGGTATCGTCGTATGAGAGCCTGCCGGATCGCCTCTCCGGCCCGATGACCCGCGGCCAGGCGCTGACGCTGAAATCGCTGGCGATCGAGGCCTATCAGCCCAGACAGTTCGAAAAGGACCTGACGCGCGCGGAAGCCGCGCGGCGGATCGAGGCGCTGAAGCAGGAAATCGCGTTGGCAGATTCGTTCTGAGCGCCGGCACGTCAAATGCTGCGCGAGACGCCGGCAGTTCTGTTGGGGAAACCTGTGGGGTGACCGCGGATGGACCTAAATCCGCCATTCCCGATGGAATGGCGCGAGAGACGGGACTCGAACCCGCGACCTCTGCCGTGACAGGGCAGCGCTCTAACCAACTGAGCTACTCCCGCGTGGATCGTCTGCAATCCCGCAGTGGGGCTGGACATAAAGGGACGTCCTTTTGAAGTCAAGGACGTTGCAGAACCATTCCCGAGAACATCACAGAACGACGTCGCTGCAGGCCGTGCGAGAAGGCCATTTTAAGGCCGGAAATACAAATAAGCCCCTGTTTGCAGGCAAAACAGCGGGGCGGCATCGCTTCGAATCGTTTAAGCCCTGCTGCGTCACAGGTTTAAGACCGACACCAACGAGAAGGGCCAGATTCATGGCAAAAGCTGCAACCACCGCCGTCGCGAAAGCGGCCACTCCTCCCACCGTCACGCTGAAGCATCTCGCCGCGGCCCTGGCTGAAGATCACGAGCTGTCGAAGAAGAAGGCCGAAGAAATCCTCGGCGACATGGTGGAGCGCATCACCAACCACCTCAAGAATGGCGAGCGTATCCGAATCGTCGGCCTCGGCATCCTTCAGGTTCGCACGCGTGCCGCCCGCACGGGCCGCAATCCTGCGACCGGTGAGCAGATCGAGATCAAGGCCAGCAAAAAGGTCGCGTTCCGCCCGGCCAAGGAACTCAAGGAAGCCGTCTGATCGATGGCCTGAACTGACCTCATTCCGGGCCGCGTCCTCGTGACGGCCCGGAATGAAACTTCTAAGCTGTCAGGACTTCTGCAATCAGATGGTGCCCTTTGACAGAAACTCCCCTCTTCGATTTCGCCCATGACGTGACTGCGCGTTTCCTGCGCTACGTAGTGATCGACACCCAGTCCGACCCGGCCTCCCCCACCTGCCCGTCGACCGACAAGCAGAAGGATCTCGGCCGGCTGCTCGCGTCCGAACTGCGTGATCTGGGGCTCAGGGACGCGCATCTCGACGAGCACGGCTACGTCTATGCGACGATCCCGGCGACATCGGACAAGAAAGTGCCGGTGATATGCTTCTGCTCGCATATGGACACCTCGCCCGACTGCAGCGGCAAGGACGTCAAGCCGCAGATCGTCAGGAACTATCGGGGCGGCGATATCGTGCTGCCGGCAGACAGGACACAGGTCATCCGCGTCGCCGACAATCCGGCGCTGAAGGACCAGATCGGCCATGACATCATCACCACCGACGGCACCACTTTGCTGGGTGCGGACAACAAGGCCGGCCTCGCCGAAATCATGGACGCAGCGCGCTTCCTGATCGCCAATCCTGACATCAAGCACGGCACCATCAAGATCCTGTTCACGCCCGACGAAGAGATCGGCCGCGGCGTCGACAAGGTCGACCTAGCAAAACTCGGCGCCGACTTTGCCTACACCGTGGATGGCGAGACCGCCGGCCATATCGAGGACGAAACCTTCTCGGCCGACGGTGCAGTGATCACCATCGAAGGCGTCAGCGCGCATCCCGGCTTTGCCAAGGGCAAGATGGAGCACGCCATCAAGATTGCGGCTGCGATCGTCGAGCGGCTGCCGAAGGACACCTGTTCGCCGGAGACCACCGACGGCAAGCAAGGCTTCCTGCATCCGATCGGCATATCGGGCGCGCTTGAAAAGGCGACGCTCAGTCTCATCGTGCGCGATTTCACCGATGACGGCCTCGCAGAGAAGGAAGCGCTGCTGCAATCCATCGTCGATGACGTGATGACCGCCTATCCGCACTCGACAGCGACGCTCGAGATCAAGCCGCAATATCGCAACATGAAGCAGGTGATCGACCGCTATCCGCACATGGTCGAATACGCCGTGGAAGCAATCCAGCGCGCCGGGCTCAAACCCGTCCGCAGCAGCATCCGCGGCGGCACCGACGGATCGCGGCTGTCCTTCATGGGCCTGCCCTGTCCCAACATCTTCGCCGGCGAACACGCCTTCCACGGCCGTACCGAATGGGTCAGCGTCCAGGACATGGAAAAGGCCGTGCAGACCATCGTGCATCTGGCGATGATCTGGGAAGAAAAAGCATGATGATTATGCGTCTCTGTCCCGCCAGTTCATCGTCACCGATCGTGCGCTGAGCCATGCGCGCTTCCCTCGACGTGGCGATCATCGGTGCGGGCGTCGCGGGACTTGCGGCGGCGACGCTACTGACGCGAGCCGGTCATCGCGTGGTCGTTCATGAGCGCTTCGAGACGTCGCGACCGCTCGGCTCGGGCCTGATGTTGCAGCCGACAGGTCTGGCGGCCCTGGACCGGCTCGGACTTCGCGGTTCGATCGAGGCGCTGGGCGCGCGTATCGGGCGCCTGCACGGCATCACCGAACGCGGTGGCACGATTTTCGATCTACTCTATGCCGACCTTGCGCCGGAATTCTACGCCATCGGCATTCACCGTGCCGCGCTGCACGGTGAATTGTGGACCGCCTTCGCACGATCGGGCGCCACGCTGGAAACCGGCAGGCTTATCGTCGATATCGAGGCGCGCGCCGACGGGCGCTCGTCGCTGCAAGACGAAAATGGCCCCAGCGGACCGGGCTTCGATCTTGTCATCGATGCGTCCGGAGCGCGGTCGCGTTTCCGTCAGCTGGTGTCGCAAGCGGCCGCGCAGGATTTCAGCTACGGCGCGGTATGGGCTGCAGTCCCCGATATCGGCATCGCCGCCGGCCAACTGGCGCAGCGTTACGTCGCTGCACGGATCATGATTGGCTATCTGCCGGTCGGCCGCGCGTTGCCCGGAGGCCCGCCGCTGGCCGCGCTGTTCTGGAGCCTGAAGCCCGGAGACTATCCGCAATGGCGCGATGGTTTCGAACCATGGCGCGAACAGATCGTAAAATTGTGGCCTGCGCTTGCGCCGGTCGTCGCCGGCTTAACCAGCCCAGATGACCTCACGCTAGCGACTTACGTGCATTACACCGCACGAAAGCCATTCAAGGGCGCGCTGGCCCTGATTGGCGATTCTGCGCACGCGACTTCGCCGCAACTCGGCCAGGGCGCCAACAACGGATTGCTCGACGCACTGGCGCTGGCCGATGCGCTTGCGTCCTGCACCGATGTTCCATCGGCGCTCGCGCGTTACGCCCAAGTTCGACGTGCACATGTCCGCTTCTATCAGCTGGCGAGCCGAGTGATGACACCATTCTTTCAGTCGGATTCCGGCGCGCTGGCTTTGGCGCGTAACCTGACATTTGATCGCGCCGCGAGGTTACCCTATCTGCGCCGGCAGATGCTGCGCACACTTGCGGGTCTCAAGACCGGCATCTTCACGCACCGCTTACCCGGTCATCTGGCCGGCGATCCCGCTGTCGGCTTCGACCGGGCTGCCAATGCAGCCATTTGAACGCAGCGTATTGCTGATCGGAGCCACCGGCTCTTTCGGCGAGCGGCTTGCGGCAGGCCTCATCCGGTCCGGCATCGCCGTGATCGCGGTCGCGCGCAACACGGCGCGGCTGGAAAAACTCGCTCGGCAGCTCGGCCCGCAAATATCAATCGAGACCTGCGAGCGCAGCCGCATCGACACGCCCTTCCTGACTGCCCTCCGCAGCGGCCATCCCGGCCTCTATGCCATCGCCGATGCATCAGGTCCGTTCCAGACCAGCGACGACCGATTGCCGCGCGCGGCCATCGGTGCCCACCTTCACTATGTCGACCTCGCCGATGCCCGCGATTTCGTGGGCCATATCGGCAGCCTCGATCAGCATGCCCGTGCGGCAGGTGTCGCCGTCCTTTCCGGCGCCAGTTCGACGCCAGCTTTATCGCACGCAGTCCTCGACTGGCTTGTCGCCGATGCCCGTACGATCGTGTCGATCGACGTGAGCATCGCGCCCGGCAACCGAGCACCGCGCGGACTGAGCGTGGTCCAGGCGATCCTCTCCACGGTCGGTCAGCCGGTCCGTGTGTTTCGTGGTGGCCGCTGGAGCGAGCATCCGGGCTGGAGCCTGAACAAGGCCGTGACGCTTCCGGGCATTGGCAAGCGTCCTGTTGCACTGTGCGAAACGCCGGATCTCGATCTGCTTGTCACGCGCTACCATCCAACGGTGGACGCGATCTTTCGCGCCGGCCTGGAATTGCGTCTGCTGCATGATGGTGTTGCCGCACTCGCGCTGTTGGTCCGCTTCGGCCTCGTCAAGACGCTCACCCCACTGGCGCGACCGCTGCGCGCCATGGCCGATCTTTTCAAGCCCTTCGGCTCCGACCGCGGCGGCATGCAAATCGACACGCTTCTCATTAACAACGCGAGCAACGTTGTACGCCGCGTCTGGACGCTATCGGCGAATGCGGGCATCGGCCCCTATATCCCGACATTACCGGCGCTTGCGGTCCTGAAAATGCTTGCAGATGATCATCTGTCGTGGCGTGGAGCCGCGCCATGTGCGGGTATCATTCCATATGACACCGTTGCCGCAGAATTCGAACATCACGGCATAATGGCGGAGCACCGCGAAACGGTAGCGCCACCGCCACTGATCAGGCGACTGTTGGGCGCCTCCTATGATACTTTACCAGCCGCCATTCGAGATGGGCACGACGTGAGCGGCATTCTGGTGCTCGAAGGCCAGGCCGATGCGACCGCTCCCGATACGCTCATCGCGGCCGTCTTCTCTCGTCTGTTTCGGTTTCCACGCAGCGGCTCGAACATGCCGTTACGCGTCGAGATGCGCAGCGAGGACGACGGGTCCGAGACCTGGACCCGCATTTATCCGGATGTGACTATGCGCTCGAATCTGCGCAACGCCGATCCATCCACACAATGTCTGGACGAGGTATTCGGACCAGTCGCCATCAGGCTGAAATGGCAAGCGACAGATGTAGGCCTAACACTGAGTCCGATCGGCGCTCGGCTGCTCGGGATTCCCCTGCCATCATTCCTGTGTCCGCGCTCGGTCGCTCGCGAAACCGTGGATAACAATGGCCGTTTCCAATTCGACGTGGACATCTCGATGCCGTTAATCGGCCGTATCGTCAGATACAGGGGATTTCTGGTGCCGATGTCCAAACCGGGCTGAGTAAAAGTCACTCGGCGACGGTAATCAGGAACCACTTCGCACTACCAAGCGCCTCGCTGTTTGACGACGGCGAACTGTGTATAGTTTTGTGGTCAAACGAATGGCGGATTGCGCGCCGTGACGGCGACGATATCCTCCGCCAGTACATTTTATAAATTATCACGCCATAATTCTCGCAAGAATAACTTCCCAATACATAGCTCCATTTCAGCTGATATGCAGGCGCGCCATGGGGTCATTCAAGGGCAAGCATTTTCAGACCGCATTGTCGGCGATCGAGGGCATGGCCGATGCCGCCTCCATGTCTGCGGTTGGCGATATCGTGGCCGCTACGGTCAAATCGTTCGGCTACAACCATATCTGCTTTCTGGCCTCGACCGGCATCCACCAACCGTTCGAAGATCGCGTGTTGCTGAAAGTGTGGCCCAGGCCGTGGGACGAACAATATAGCGCGTCGAATTTCTATGCCTGCGATCCCGTTGCGCCGCGGATCCGCCGGCAACCCGAGCTGTTCACCTGGTCCGACATCCGGCTCGACGAGATCAGCCCGAAATCACGGAGCGTCATGGAAATCGCATCCGTCGATTACGGATTGAAGTTCGGCCTCTGCGCGCCCGTGCACGGCATGAACGGCTATCAGGCCGGCCTGTCACTGGCGGGCTACGAAGTCGAAAATACCAAGGACGCGCACGGCGCCATCGAGCTCGTCACCATGTATGCGTTCAACCGCTTTGCGACGCTTCGCTCTCATCAGCGCGCGAAGTCGATCGCGCTCACCTTGCGGGAGCGCGAGGTCGTCAGCTGGGTCGCTGCCGGAAAGACCGCCTGGGACACGAGCGTCATTCTCGGTATCTCCGAGGATACGGTGAACAAGACCGTCACCGCCGCCATGCACAAGTTGAATGCGCATACGCGCGCGCAGGCCGTGGCCGAAGCAATCAGACAAGGGCTGATCGCTTTCTGAATTGTCAATCCCCTGCCCACGGAATACCGCGACCAAACTCATCATGAGACTCCTCCACGCAGACCAGCGTGGGGAGATTTTCGTGATCGAGGTCATTCACAGCGGTAATGCCGGGCAGTTCGGCGATCTCCTGGACAAGCAATTTCGGCTACGGCACGAGGTCTTCGTCGGCGAGCGCGGCTGGACCGCCCTCGATGTCGATGGCATCTACGAGAAGGACCAGTATGACGATGATGCTGCCATCTATCTGGTCGCGGCCAACGACGCTGGCGCTGTTGCCGGCGGCTTCCGGCTCTATCCAACCGTGTTGCCTCACATGCTCAGCGAGCAATTTCCGCAGCTGCTCGATGGCGCGCTGATCCAGCGTCGCGATGTGCTGGAGCTGACACGCTTTGCCATGCGCAAATCCGAACGCCGCAGCCGTCACTATTTCGAACTGCTGCTGGCTATCCAGGAGTATGGCCTGATGGAGGGCCTGTCCGGTTTTACCTCGGTCATCAACCCCTTGCGCATCCCGATTCTTCAGGGCTTCGGACTGGAGATCGAGCCACTGGGATTACCCACCATGATCGATGGCGAGGCCACCATCGCCGTGATGTTTCATGTCAGCGAAAAGTGCTTCGCCCGCGTCAGAAAGGGCGTTGCCATCGAAGACAGCGTCTTTGCGTTGCCTCAGACATCCCGGCGGATCGCCTGATGCCGATGTCTCCCAGTCAGCTCCAGGTCATTCAGGGCGGCAAAGACGCCGACGAGCTCATTGCCACGATGCTGCAAGCCCTGCGGCTGGCGAACGCGTGCGGGTCCGAGACGACCTACGATCTGCTGCGCATGGCGCTGTTGAACGAAGGCGTTCAACTCGCCAAGGTGCTGGCGGCGCGATAGGCGAAACACTTGCGGGCGGGATCGAAATCCGCACGAGAACGCCTTGCCGCGACCGAATCCCGGCGTTAAAGAGAGGCCGTGAGGGTGATTGCCCGAGGGCGGCTAGCTCAGCTGGTTAGAGCATCTCGTTTACACCGAGAGGGTCGGGAGTTCGAATCTCTCGCCGCCTACCACATCCTCTACGGATCGTTCGATCCCCTCGGCCGCGCCGGCAGTTCCGCAAGATCGTGAATCCAGGGCGCCGCTGACCGGCACCAGATCTGACGTCTAGGCGGAAGTCCGGCGCGCTGGCGGATACTGCCCCAGCGAATGCCCCACTCATTGTCGTCCGCCGCTTCGCCGCTGGCGAACATCGGCGAGCCGCATTCCCCGCAGAAGTGTTGCAGGCGGTTGAGGCCATTGTCGCCGCGCTTGATATAGATCTTCGGCGCACCGCCCGTCATTTCGATCGCGTCCCCCGGCGTCAGCACCGTCACGCGATAGGCCGAGCCGGTCATGGTCTGGCAATCCGTGCAATGGCAAATCGACACCCGCTGGGGATCGATCGTCGCGCGATAGCTGATGAAGCCGCAGTGGCATTGGCCATCGATCTGCATCCAGCGCCTCCCTCTTCGCTCTTAACGTTGCAAGCCGATCGCCGGCGACGCCTGAAGATCCTGCCGTGGCACGACGGGCAGATCGTTGTCCGGCCTCTGGCTCCCGAGAAAATTCGCGCGATCCCTGTTCCTGAATTCCGAACGATGGCCGTCGAATTCCCGCGACGAACGATAGCCGCGCTCGCGGTCCGGTCCAAAGCGCTTGTCCAGCGGTTCACTCATCACGGCATCTGCCGCAATGAGCGAGATCACGGCTGTGAGGATCAATGTCTTCATCAGGAAGGCCTCTGCGGTCATTCTAGCATCGGCCACCGATGGTCGAAAGCAGTCCGACCTGCGATGGCCCACAAACAAAAACGGCGCCCCGAAGGGCGCCGCCGATTGTCGTCGAGAATGTTGGCCTCAGTGCGCCGTAAGGCCGCTGCCGGCCTCTTCCGCGCCATCGGCCTTCACCGGCAGCTTGGTGTCCTCTTCCCAGACGATCGCCTTCGGCGCCCGCACCAGGGCGTTGGCGATCACCTCGTCCATCCGGGCGACCGGGATGATGTTCAAGCCGCCCTTGATGGCGTCAGAGATCTCCGTGAGGTCCTTGGCATTGTCCTCGGGGATCAGCACCGTCTTGATGCCGCCGCGGGCTGCCGCCAACAACTTCTCCTTCAGACCGCCGATCGGCAGGATCCTGCCGCGCAGCGTGATCTCGCCGGTCATGGCGACATCGTGACGGATCGGAATGCCCGTGAGCACGGACACGATCGTCGTCGCCATCGCCACGCCTGCGGACGGACCGTCCTTCGGCGTTGCACCCTCGGGCACGTGGACGTGGATATCGCGCCGCTCGAACAGCGGCGGCTCGATCCCGAAGTTGATCGCGCGCGAGCGGACGTAGGACGCCGCCGCCGAGATCGATTCCTTCATCACGTCGCGCAGGTTGCCGGTGACGGTCATGCGGCCCTTGCCGGGCATCATGACGCCTTCAATGGTGAGCAACTCACCACCGACATCCGTCCATGCCAGACCGGTGACGACACCGACCTGATCGTCGCTCTCGATCTCGCCGTAGCGATACTTCGCCACGCCGAGGAATTCCTCGAGATTCTTGTCGGTGACCTTCACCACCTTCTTCTTCGAGAGCATCAGCTCCTTTACGGCCTTGCGGGCCAGTGTGGAGAGCTCGCGCTCCAGATTACGCACGCCCGCTTCGCGGGTGTAGCGGCGGATCATCAGCAACAATGCGTCGTTGTCGATCGACCATTCCTTGGCATCCAGACCGTGCTTCGAGAGCGCGATCGGAATGAGATGCTTGCGGGCAATCTCGACCTTCTCGTTCTCGGTGTAGCCGGCGATCCGGATGATCTCCATACGATCCATCAGCGGCCCCGGGATATTCAGGGTGTTCGCCGTGGTGATGAACATCACGCTCGACAGATCGTAGTCGACCTCCAGGTAGTGATCGGCAAAGGTGCCGTTCTGCTCGGGGTCGAGGACCTCGAGCAATGCCGATGACGGATCGCCGCGGAAATCGGCGCCCATCTTGTCGATCTCGTCCAGCAGGAAGAGCGGATTCGTCGTCTTGGCCTTGCGCATCGACTGGATGATCTTGCCGGGCATCGAACCGATATAGGTCCGGCGATGTCCGCGGATCTCCGCCTCGTCGCGCACGCCGCCCAGCGACACGCGCACGAACTCACGGCCGGTCGCCTTCGCGATCGACTTGCCGAGCGAGGTCTTGCCGACGCCGGGAGGTCCGACGAGGCACAGGATCGGGCCCGACAGCTTGTTGGCGCGCGTCTGCACCGCGAGGTACTCGACGATGCGGTCCTTGACCTTCTCGAGCCCGTAGTGATCGTCATCCAGCACGGCCTGCGCCGCGGCGAGGTCCTTCTTGACCTTGGACTTCTTGCCCCACGGAATCGACAGCAGCCAGTCGAGATAGTTGCGCACGACGGTCGCTTCCGCGGACATCGGCGACATCTGGCGCAGCTTCTTCAGCTCATGCTGCGCCTTCTCGCGGGCTTCCTTCGACAGCTTGGTCTTGGCGATCTTCTCTTCGATGTCGGCCAGCTCGTCGCGACCTTCGTCGTCGCCGAGCTCCTTCTGGATCGCCTTCATCTGCTCGTTGAGATAGTACTCGCGCTGCGTCTTCTCCATCTGGCGCTTGACGCGCGAGCGGATACGCTTCTCGACCTGCAGCACCGAGATCTCGCTCTCCATCAGGCCGAGCACCTTCTCCAGGCGTGCGGTGACGGACAGCGTTTCCAGGATGCCCTGGCGATCTGCGATCTTCACGGCGAGATGCGACGCGACGGTGTCGCCGAGCTTGGCGAAATCAGTGATCGCCTGCACGACGCCGACGACTTCGGCGGAGATCTTCTTGTTGAGCTTCACATAGCTCTCGAAGTCCGAGACGACCGAACGCGACAGCGCTTCCGCCTCGACGCTCTTCGCATCGGTATCGGCCAGCGCGACTGCAGTCGCTTCGTAATATTCAGTGCGATCGGAATACTTCTCGACCTTGGCGCGCTCGAGCCCTTCCACCAGCACCTTCACGGTGCCGTCGGGAAGCTTCAAAAGCTGCAGCACGCTGGCGAGCGTACCGATCTCGTAAATCGAGTCCGGCGATGGATCATCGTCCGACGCATTCTTCTGCGTGGCGAGCATGATGAGCGCATCGTTCTTCATCACCTCTTCGAGCGCGCGGATCGATTTCTCGCGGCCGACGAAGAGAGGCACGATCATGTGCGGGAAGACGACGATATCGCGCAGCGGCAATACCGGATAGGAGTGGCTTTCGCCGTGAACAATGGTTGGCCGGGGTTTGGAGGCAGTCATGGCCTATTCCTTTTGCTGTGCCCCCTTGCAAGCAGTCCGCCCGATGGCGCAACCGCACAAGGTGCCGATTTTCCGTCTTTGCTCGGCCGTTTCAGGCTCTACGTGTCCGGATCGTTATGGCGAATCTTGAGGGAGAATTTGTGTTCGCCGAGAACATTAGGTGGCTATGGGCCCGGGGGGTGTCAAGTCGCGGGAATACCCATGAACAAGGGCATTATAGAGCGTAGCGACAACAAAAAACGGCTGCCGATCGTCTCGGCAGCCGCCTATTGAACTTAAGTCGAGCGTCTCAAACGCGCGCCGGATCAGGCGCTCGCGCTGCTCTCCGCGGTCCGGTCCGAACGGTCGGCGTAGATGTAGAGCGGGCGTGCCGTCCCATCCACAACCTCCTTGGAGATGACGACTTCCTCGACACCTTCCAGACCGGGCAGATCGAACATGGTTTCGAGCAGAATGCTCTCCAGGATCGACCGCAGACCACGTGCACCGGTCTTGCGCTCGATAGCCCGGCGGGCCACCGCACCCAGCGCCTCGTCGGCGAAGGTCAGCTCGATGTTCTCCATCTCGAACAGGCGCTGGTACTGCTTGACCAGCGCGTTCTTCGGCTCGACCAGAATCTTCTTCAGCGAGGTCTCGTCGAGATCCTCGAGAGTCGCGACCACTGGCAGACGGCCGACGAATTCGGGGATCAGACCGTACTTCAGCAGATCTTCCGGCTCGACATGGCGGAAGATCTCACCGGTGCGGCGATCTTCCGGCGCGAGAACCTGAGCGGCGAAGCCGATCGACGTGGTCCGGCCGCGCGACGAGATGATCTTTTCGAGGCCCGAAAACGCGCCGCCGCAGATGAACAGGATGTTCGTCGTATCCACCTGCAGGAATTCCTGCTGCGGATGCTTGCGGCCGCCCTGCGGAGGCACGGAGGCAACGGTGCCTTCCATGATCTTCAGCAGCGCCTGCTGCACGCCCTCGCCCGACACGTCGCGGGTGATCGAGGGATTGTCGGACTTGCGGCTGATCTTGTCGATTTCGTCGATATAGACGATGCCGCGCTGCGCGCGCTCGACATTATAGTCGGCGGACTGCAACAGCTTGAGGATGATGTTCTCGACGTCCTCGCCGACGTAACCGGCTTCGGTCAGCGTCGTCGCATCGGCCATCGTGAACGGCACGTCCAGAATACGGGCGAGCGTCTGTGCGAGCAGCGTCTTGCCCGAACCGGTCGGACCGATCAGCAGGATGTTCGACTTCGCGAGCTCAACGTCGTTGTGCTTGGTCTGGTGGTTGAGGCGCTTGTAGTGATTATGCACCGCGACCGAGAGAACCTTCTTCGCATGGAACTGACCGATGACGTAGTCATCGAGCACCTTGCAGATTTCCTTCGGCGTCGGAATGCCGTCGCGCGACTTGACCAGCGAGGACTTGTTCTCTTCACGGATGATGTCCATGCAGAGCTCAACGCATTCGTCACAGATGAAAACGGTAGGACCCGCGATCAACTTGCGAACTTCATGCTGGCTCTTGCCGCAGAACGAACAATACAGCGTGTTCTTGGAGTCGCTGGTACCGACCTTACTCATTCCTATCTCCGTCCGCCGTTCGATCTTGTCTGCCGGTCGCCCAGTTACGGGACACCACCCGTAGATAGAGCAAAATCCGTACCAAAAAAGACCTAGTTCCAGAATGCCGCACGAATCACGGCTAACTCGACTCTCCCGCGATACTAACCGATCCGCATCAGCGAACCATGCTGACAGCCGATGATCAAGAATTCGCTAATCGGCACCATCTCCTGGCGCGTGACAATAGCGTGATTTACGGCATTTACGCGAGGGCGCCCGGAAAATTGGGGAACGTTGCGTGAATGACACCACCCGACCAGCACGAAAGCGGAACTCTCGCGTCTGCTGGCGTCGGCACATAGTACCAATTCGGGAAAAGCTTGATCGATATGGCTGGTTTGGGACAGGCGGCGCGCGGGCGCCGTCTGTCTCGGTTGTCGATATGTTCGCCGAATGCGGCGTCGTTTAGGCCGGCTTCGCCGGGCTCGATTCTTCAGCGCGCTTGTCGATGACCTTGTCGATCAGCCCGAAATCCTTCGCCTGATCCGCCGTCATGAAGTTATCGCGCTCGAGCGCGTTGTGGATGTCCTCGTAAGGACGTCCCGTGTGCTTCACATAGATCTCGTTGAGCCGGCGCTTCAGGCTCTCGACTTCCTTGGCATGGATCAGGATGTCGGTGGCCTGGCCCTGGAAGCCGCCTGACGGCTGATGAACCATGATGCGGGCGTTCGGCAGCGCGAAGCGCATGTCCTTCTCGCCTGCTGTCAGCAGCAGCGAGCCCATCGACGCGGCCTGACCGACGCACAGCGTCGACACCGGCGGACGGATGAACTGCATCGTGTCGTAGATCGCCAGACCCGACGTCACCACGCCACCGGGCGAGTTGATGTACATCGAGATTTCCTTCTTCGGATTCTCGGCTTCGAGAAACAAAAGCTGGGCAACGGTCAGCGTCGACATGCCATCCTCGACCGGACCGGTCACGAAGATGATGCGCTCCTTCAACAGGCGCGAAAAGATATCGTAAGCCCGTTCACCGCGGTTGGTCTGTTCGACCACCATCGGGACGAGGTTCATGTAGGTTTCTACCGGATCGCGCATTGATCACCCGAAAGGTTGGAGGAGACACACGTCCATCGGCAAGACTGGAACCGGTTACGGTTTGCCGGGAAAGGACGGACGTCCCGTGATGCAGGAACAACAAACAGAGCCCACAGATATGGACCAATCGAGCAGCAACAAGACCACCGGTCCACATGCCGCCCTGAACCTCAGTTCAAGCCGATTCGGACGGCCACCGCAAAGCGCTGGAGCCCTTTTGGAACCTGTTTCGAGCGGTATCCTTAACGTCAAAACGCCGGCTGGAGGACCCGGCCGGCGTTCTGATTAGAAGGTTCTAAACCGAACGGTCGCGCGCAGGATGGGTAGAGCGTCTTCGCGAAACCCATCGATCACGCATACTGGAAGCGATGGGTTTCGCTGCGCTCAACCCATCCGACGTCTCCAGGCTTAAGCCGCCTTCTCGTCCTCGTCCTTGTACAGGTCGTCCTTGGACACCTTCTTCTCGGTCACATTGGCGAGTTCAAGGATGAAGTCGACGACCTTGTCCTCGTAGATCGGTGCACGAAGCTGGGCCAAGGCTTGGGGATTGCTGCGGTAAAAGTCCCAAACTTCCTTCTCGCGGCCCGGCATCGAACGGGCGCGCTCGATCACGGCGCGGCTGACCTCGTCATCGCTGACGGTGATCTTGTTCTTCTCGCCGATCTCCGAGAGCACGAGACCGAGACGCACGCGGCGGTCGGCGATCTTGCGATACTCTTCCTGGGCAGCTTCCTCGGTGGTGTTCTCGTCGGCGAAGGTCTTGCCCGACGATGCCATCTCCTGCTGGATCGAATTCCACATCAGCTTGAACTCTTCGTCGACCAGCGACGGAGGCGCATCGAACTTGTGGGTCTCGTCGAGACGGTCGAGCAGCAGACGCTTGACGCGCTGGCGGGTCGCGCCGGCGAATTCCGCAACCAGACGCTCGCGCGCAGCTTCCTTCAGCTTGTCGAGGGACTCGAGGCCGAGGGTCTTGGCGAACTCGTCGTCGATCACGGTATCGACCGGTGATTCAACCTTGGTCGCAGTGGTCTCGAACTCCGCGGCCTTGCCGGCCAGCGTCTCGCTGGCATAGTTGGTCGGGAACGACACCTTGAGGGTGCGGGTCTCGCCGGCGGCAATGCCGATCAGCTGCTCCTCGAAGCCCGGGATGAAGGTGTTGGAGCCGATCGCAACCGGGATGTCCTCGCCAGTACCGCCATCGAAAGCGACGCCGTCGATGGTGCCCTTGAAGTTGACGGTGACGCGGTCTCCCGACTCGGCCTTGCCGGCCTTCTCGGTGAACGAACGGTTCTGGTCGGCGACGCGCTTGATGGCTTCATCGACGTCTGCATCGGTCACTTCAGCCACCGGCTTCTCGACGGTGAAGCTCTTGAAGTCGGCGAGCGCGATCGGCGGCACGACTTCGATGGCGACGGTGTAATTCAGGTCCGACTTGCCCGACAGGATGTCTTCGACTTCCTTCTGCTCGGTCGGCATCGTGATCTTGGGCTCGGACGCGAGCTTGAAGCCACGCTCGGTGAAGATCTGCGTGTTGGTGTCGCGGATCAATTCATCGACGGTCTCGGCGGCAACGGAACGGCCATAGAGCCGCTTCAGGTGACCAACGGGAACCTTGCCCGGACGGAAGCCGTTGAGCTTGACCTTGCCCTTCATGTCATCGAGGCGCGCATCGACCTTGGCTTCGATGTCGGCAGCCGGCACGTTGACCGAAAACTCGCGCTTCAATCCCTCGGAGAGGGTTTCATTCACCTGCATGGCGTCAATCTTCTTCCCGCTTGGTCCGGCTCGAGGGCCCGACATTGTAAAATTCGTCCGACGCGCGACCGGAAAGCCTGCGTCGATGGT
Source organism: Tardiphaga sp. (assembly GCF_041424195.1). NCBI lineage: Bacteria > Pseudomonadati > Pseudomonadota > Alphaproteobacteria > Hyphomicrobiales > Nitrobacteraceae > Tardiphaga > Tardiphaga sp. The sequence goes on from NZ_JBGMOE010000163.1 coordinate 22,040, forward strand.
TCGGCGGACCCATTCACGTGAAGGGCTTGCCTCCGCGGAAACGTGTCCGGAAATCGTCATGGTCAAACGCTATGTGCGCTTGGTGCGGGCGGAGGGACTCGAACCCCCACAACTTTCGTCACTGGAACCTAAATCCAGCGCGTCTACCAATTCCGCCACGCCCGCTAAAAACATCATGTCCGGCCGCGATGTCGCGAGCGGCGGGCTTATAACATGGGGACAGTGGTTCGCAGCAAAAAAATGGTCACATAGCGGCTTACTTGCCGCAGCCCCGGCAACTGGACTTTAGCGCGGCAAAATGGTCGGGATTTGGACATGACGAACCGCTTTCTCCCCCTCACGCGCCGGACCCTGCTCGCGGGCGCCGGGAGCGCCTTGATCGCCCCGATTCTGCCCAGGGGCACCCTCGCCCAGGCCGTCACTGCGCTGGAACTGCAGGCCAAGGCCGGTCCGTTCACCGTGAAGCCCGGCACCTCCACTGAGGCCTGGACGCTGTATTCGGCCCAGAAGGGTCCGCTGCGCTTCAACCGCGGCGACGAGATCTCCGTTCATCTCGCCAATCAGCTACCTGCCCCTATCGCACTGAACTGCCGGGGCATTAACGGCGTGTCCGGGATTGCGCCGCTGCTCGACCGCAAGCCGGTCGCAGCCGGTGGCAAGGACGGGTTCAAGCTGCAGATGCGCAGTGCCGGAACATCGTATCTGGACATGCGCCTTCTCGGCGACGGTCAGGCGCTGCCGTCCCAGGTCCGCAGCCTGGTCGTCCAGGAGAGCGATCCGGTCACGGTGGACCGCGACGAGGTGCTGCTGATCGAGGACTTCCGCCTCAAGCCGGACGGCAGCCTGCTCGCCCCCGGCATGGACCCGAAAGACGCGGTCGCGCTGTTCCTGATCAACCGGAAACCCACGCTGGAGCTGACGGCGCGGCTCAATGAACGGCTCAGACTCCGTCTCATCAACGGCTGCCAACGCAATGTGGTTGCTCTGAAATTCGACGATCACGAGGTGCGCGTCATGGCCATCGACGGACAGCCGTCGGAGCCGTTCCCAGCCCGCAACAATCAGGTGGTGCTGGCGCCCGGAACCCGGATCGACGTCTTCATCGATACCGTCAGGCCGGCGGGATCGACCTCCGCGATCCTGCTCCATGACGGCAAGGCGGCCCGACCGATCGGCCAGATCACCATGTCCAATGCCCCTCCGCTGCGCGCCGCGCCGCTGCCGGCCGCGGCACCGCTGCCATCCAACGGATTGCCCGCGCAACTGGACCTCAAGGGCGCGCTGCGCGTCGACATGGCGCTGAGCGCCGTCAGTCCCGAATGGGTGAAGCCGGCCGATCTGTCCGCCAGCACGCCGCCGGCCTTCCGGACCAAGCCCGGCCGCGCTGTGGTGCTGACGCTGACCAACCGGGCCACCAGCCCGATGGTGCTCCAGATCCACGGCCATCACGTCCGCCTGCTCGACCGGCTCGATGACGGCTGGAAGCCGTTCTGGCTCGACACCCTGGCGCTGGACGCCGGCCAGACCCAGCGCATCGCCTTTGCCGCCAACAATGTCGGGCGCTGGCTGATGGAGGCTTTCATGGCCGACTGGGCCGCCCCGCGGCAGGTCCGCTGGTACAGCGTCGACTGACAGCGCGTTTTCAAGCGAAGTGGATACCGGGTCGCGTCAAGAAAACGCGACCAAACAAGACTCTTAGCTCAGTACTGGATACCGAGCTGGTCATAGAGCCGGCGGAATACCGCCGGCAGCACTTCGGTCAGATCCTCGGCGATCAGCCCCGGCCCGGCCTCGCTACCCGCCTCGCCATGCATCCACACGCCGATACAGGCCGCCTCATAGGCCGGAACGCCCTGGGCCAGCAGCGCGCCGATGATGCCGGCCAGCACGTCGCCGGACCCGGCAGTTGCCAGCCAGGGCGGCGCATTGGCTGATATGGCGGCGCGGCCGTCCGGCGACGCCACGACCGTATCCGGCCCTTTCAACAGGACGATAGAACCGGACTCTTTCGCCGCCAGACGAACACGTTCAAGCTTAGATACTGCTGGATGTTCCCGATCTACTTTGCTGAAGATGCGTGAAAATTCACCTTCATGGGGTGTCAGCACGACACCCGCTTCGGGATTGCCCTTGATCAAGCCGAACAGCCGATCGGGCGCCTCCGCAAAACTGGTCAGCGCATCCGCGTCGAGCACCGCATGGCGCCTCGCAGCCAGGATGGCCTCCACGAACATGCGCGTCCGCTCGCCCACACCGGCGCCCGGCCCGATCACGCAGGCTGACACCTTGCTGCCGATCAGCGCGGCGAACTCCGCCGCCGTATCCACCGGCCGTACCATCACCGCCGTCAGTGCCGTGGCATTGACGGCGAGCGCATCGCGCGGCGACGCCACCGTCACCAGGCCTGCCCCGCCGCGCAAAGCGGCCCGGGCGGACAGCCGGGCGGCGCCCGTGGACGCGATGTCGCCGGAGACAACCACGGCATGCCCCCGCGAGAATTTGTGGCTGTTGATCTTCGGCACCGGAAAGGCGTCGGCCCACAGGTCGGGATTGTTCTCGGAGGTCTGCGGACGGATTTCGTCCAGCACGTCCTCATCGATGCCGATATCGATCACCCGCAGCCGGCCACAATGCACCCGGCCCGGCACCAGCAGATGGCCCGGCTTGGGCCTGAAGAACGTCACGGTCTCGGTCGCCCTGATCGCGCCGCCCATCACGGCCCCTGAATCGCCATTGATGCCGCTCGGCAGATCGACGGCCAGCACCGGAACGCCGGCTGCATTGATGGCGTCGATCATGATCAAGGGATCGCCCTTGACCGGACGATTGAGCCCGGCGCCAAACAGTGCATCGATGATGAGTGCCGGTTGGCCGATCAGGGAGGGATCGCAGGGCAGCACGTCGCCCTTCCATCCCTTGGCCGCCAGCGCCGCATCGCCCTTCAGCGTCGCCCGGTCGCATAGCAGGATCACCGAAACGTCCCGCCCCTGCGCTGCGAGTTCGGCCGCCGCAACGAAACCGTCGCCGCCATTGTTGCCGCGCCCGGCCACGATCAGGATCGGCCCCTCTTCAGCGAGTTCGCCGGCCACATCTGCTACGGCCCGCCCGGCTGCGCGCATCAGTTTGAAGCCTGGCGTTCCGGCTGCAATCGTCAGTTGATCGGCACGCGCCATCTCGTCGGTCGTCAGAATATTCATATCGCTTCCTACTACGCCTTTTTGGAAGGCACTCGCGTCACGCGCGAACGCAGCAGGGCAAAACTGCACAACGCGCGATCAATTTGATCATTCTCTAGGCAAAAGTAGTTGAATACTCTTGATGCAAACCTCTTCAGGTGCGATGTAATAACCTGATAATGCTCCAAAAATAGCCGAAGAGCGAACTTGGCACGGACCCTGCTTTTAAGGAAGCCAGCTTCGGGTCCGTCGCGCTCACCGGCAAATGTTGAAAGACACCTGTTTAAGAGACAGGGGGTGGCCGACCGTCTACCGCATCAGGCGAGATTTCGTCGATGCGGCGTGGCGGCAGCGCAATAACGCCCGAAATTGGGTATCGAACAGTGTGCGCAAAACGCGCAATGATCAAAGCTATGTGCGGCCTGATTAGAAGTGCCGAGGAGACGTTCAGTGAAAAAGATCGAAGCCATCATCAAGCCGTTCAAGCTGGACGAGGTCAAAGAGGCTCTTCAGGAAGTCGGGTTGCAGGGCATTACGGTCACGGAAGCCAAGGGCTTCGGTCGTCAGAAGGGCCACGCCGAGCTCTATCGCGGCGCTGAATACATCGTCGACTTTCTACCCAAGGTGAAGATCGAGATCGTGATCTCCGACGACCTCGTCGAAAAGGCGATCGACGCCATCCGTCGCGCCGCGCAAACCGGCCGCATCGGCGACGGTAAGATCTTTGTGTCGAACATCGAGGAAGCCGTGCGCATCCGTACCGGCGAGTCTGGACTCGACGCGATCTGACGGCTGGGACCTGCGACACAGGACCCGACGGACTGGACGCTCTCCAAGCCGGGTGCTATCCGACATTCAACGCTTCAAGGCGTCACCAAAAGGGCTGCTTCGGCAGCCTTCTCTTGTTGACGGTTTGACTTGTTGAAAACATGCCGTTGTGACCTGATCGTCACGACAGATTGTTACGTCCCGGAAATCGGCCCGCAAATAAAGGTAGGGAGCCCCATGACGACCGCCAAAGAAGTCCTTCAGTCCATCAAGGACAATGACGTCAAGTACGTCGACCTGCGTTTCACCGATCCCCGCGGCAAGTGGCAGCACGTGACCTTCGACGTCTCGATGGTCGATGAAGAGATGTTTGCCGAAGGCACCATGTTCGACGGCTCCTCGATCGCCGGCTGGAAGGCGATCAACGAGTCCGACATGATGCTGATGCTCGATCCGGCAACGGCGACCATCGACCCGTTCTTCGCAGAGACCACCATGGTCATCACCTGCGACATTCTGGAGCCCTCCACCGGCGAGCCCTATAACCGCGACCCGCGCGGCATCGCCAAGAAGGCCGAAGCCATGGTCAAGTCCATGGGTGTCGGCGACACCGTGTTCGTCGGCCCTGAGGCCGAATTCTTCGTGTTCGACGACGTGCGTTTCTCGGCCAATCCCTACAACACGGGCTTCAAGCTGGACTCGTCGGAACTGCCGACCAACTCCGACACCGAATATGAAGGCGGCAATCTCGGCCACCGCATCCGCACCAAGGGCGGCTACTTCCCCGTCCCGCCGCAGGACTCGGTGCAGGACATGCGCTCGGAAATGCTCGGCGCCATGGCCCGCATGGGCGTCAAGGTCGAGAAGCATCACCACGAAGTGGCGTCGGCCCAGCACGAACTCGGCATGAAGTTCGACACGCTGACCTACATGGCCGACCAGATGCAGATCTATAAGTATTGCATCCATCAGGTCGCGCATATCTACGGCAAGACCGCCACCTTCATGCCGAAGCCGATCTTCGGCGACAACGGCTCGGGCATGCACGTGCACCAGTCGATCTGGAAGGACGGCAAGCCGGTGTTCGCCGGCAACAAGTACGCCGACCTCTCGGAGACCTGCCTCCACTACATCGGCGGCATCATCAAGCACGCCAAGGCGATCAACGCCTTCACCAACCCGTCAACCAACTCCTACAAGCGTCTGGTCCCCGGCTATGAAGCCCCGGTGCTGCTCGCCTATTCGGCGCGCAACCGTTCTGCCTCCTGCCGCATCCCCTACACCACCAACCCGAAGGCCAAGCGCGTCGAAGTCCGCTTCCCGGATCCGATGGCCAATCCGTATCTCGCTTTCGCCGCGATGCTGATGGCCGGTCTCGACGGCATCAAGAACAAGATCGATCCGGGTCCGGCCATGGACAAGGATCTCTACGACCTGCCGAAGGAAGAGCTGAAGCAGATCCCGACGGTGTGCGGTTCGCTCCGCGAAGCTCTCGAGAATCTCGACAAGGACCGCGGCTTCCTCAAGAACGGCGGCGTGTTCGACGACGACTTCATCGACAGCTACATCGAACTGAAGATGACCGAAGTGATGCGTTTCGAAATGACGCCGCACCCGGTCGAATTCGACATGTACTACTCGCTGTAAGCCTTCGGGCCTCACAGCCAGAACCGATCAGGGCGCTCCGGAAACGGAGCGCCCTTTTTCGTGGCTGCTATTTGCGCGTGAAAGCGCGCGATGCCTCAAGCAGATCGGAGAAGCCGACGGCGGTGACCGCGCGCGCCGCCTCTACTTCGCTGTCCGCCCATGGCAGCTTTGCGGTGACACTGCGCGTGACCGGGGCACCGAGAACGCCACCGAAATCGACCGGCCAGAATCCATTGGCCACGGTCTCCACCGTGACACCGCGCAAGCGCACGCCAGCGCCTAACGACGACAGGTCATCCGGCTGCATCCTGCGCATGGTCGAGGCGTCCCGGGGGTCTGTGAAACTCGCCAGCACCGGCATCAATTCGCCGGTGACCGGAACGGCGCCGGTCTGGCTGCTGACGTCGCGAAAGGCGATCTTGCGTCCGGCTGCCTGATAGGCCCGCATCGCCACGAAATTGGCGCCGTCGAAATCCGCGCTGCCCTTGTCGTCATGCAGCATCAGCGCGGCAAGGTTCCTGCCGCCGCCGAGATCCACGACCACCGCATCGCCCCGTGACGTCACCTTGCCGCCCGGCTGGTAGCCCCGATAGGGATGCACGGAGACGACATGCGAGGCCGACTTTACGCCATCGGGCGTATCGACCTCCATGGTCAGCCGATATTTGTGCGCGGGCCGGTTGATCCGGATCTGGTCCCCGATCACCAGGGCTGCCAGCAATCCGACCGGACCGACCCATTTCAGCATGTTCATTGTTATTGGCCTCCCCCCAATCGGCCATGCACGATCGCGACGGAGACGTCAAAGCGGCGATATGTCTTGATCCCCGATGCAATTGACGGAACAGTGAAAGTCCAATCGATCCAGGGGATTCACCGTGCCCGCAGAAGCCAATGTCCAGACGCGTAGCGACCTTGCTTGGGCGATCACGGCGGGCGGAATCGCCACGGTGTCCTTCGCGATCCTCATAGGCTTTGCCTGGTACTTCTCGGGAACGCTCTTCCTGATCTTTGCAGGCGTCCTGCTCGGCGTGGCGCTCAACGCGCTGACGGAATTATTCGGGCGCTTCATGGGCGGCCCGCATCCCATGCGGCTCGCAATGGTCTGCATCGTGCTCGCCGGCATGCTCGTCGGCGTGATGTATCTCGGCGGATCCACCATCGCCAATCAGGCGAAGACGCTGTCCGGAACCCTCAAGTCACAGGTCGTCAACGTAAAGACCTATCTCGAGCAGCACGGCGTCGACACCAGCTATTTCGATTTCAACAGCATCACGTCGGATACGCCTGCCGAGCCCGGCACGTCGCCGGCCACCTCAACGCCGAAATCCGGCAGCGGCCTTCCGAGCGCCGGCGCCATCGCATCATCAGGCGGCGCCATCGTCAGCCAGACACTGAAAATCCTGCTCGGTACCGTCGGCGCGGTCGGCAACTTCTTCATCGTGCTGTTTCTGGGATTATCGTTTGCCGCACAGCCCAGCGTTTACCGCAAAGGGCTGTTGCACCTGACACCGCCGAAACGTCGCGGGCCGATGACGGTCATCGTCGATCGCATCAGCGACACGCTGCAGCGCTGGCTGATCGCGCAGATGATCACCATGGTCGTCGTCGGCGCCATCACCTGGATCGGGCTGAAGCTGATCGGGATTCCCAGCGCCTTCATTCTCGGCGTTCAGGCCGGCCTGCTCGCCTTCATTCCCACCGTCGGCGCCCTGCTCGGCGGCCTGATCGTGGTGCTCGCCAGCCTCGCCTCGGGCTGGGTCGCCGCCGCATCAGCCTTTGCGCTGTTCATGGGCGTGCATGCGCTGGAGAGCTACATCCTGACGCCCATCCTGCAGCGGCAGGCGCTGGACATTCCGCCGGCCACGCTGTTCGCGTTCCAGATCCTGCTCGGCGTAGTATTCGGCGTCTGGGGCCTTGCACTGGCGCTGCCGGTGCTGGCGATCGTCAAGGTCGTCATCGACTTCATGCGTGAAGAGGACGAAGCCTCTGCGCAGGATCAGGCGATGGCGGCGTAACCTGATCCCTCATCCTGAGGAGCGCGCCGAAGGCGCGCGTCTCGAAGGATGGCCACAGGCTTCGAGCCAAGTCAGCTCATGGTTCGAGACGGCGCTGAAGAAGCGCCTCCTCACCATGAGGGACTGAGTTTGGGTTACCCCTACGTGGTCAGTACGGTTTCGGTGTGCTCGACATAAGGCGGCGTTTCGAAATACGGGCCCACCAGCGCGCGCCATTCGGCGAAATCGGGCGAACCACGGAAATCGACGGTGTGGTTTTCAAGCGTCTCCCACTTGGCGACGAGACGGTAGCGCGACGGCATCTCGACCGACTTGTGCAGCTCAAAACCCTTGCCGCCCTTGGCGCGGAGGAACAGCGGCTTCGCCTTGGCGACGGCTGCCTCGAAATCCTTCTCGGTGCCCGGCTTGACGTCGATCTGTGCGATTTCAGTGATCATGGTTTCCCGACCCTTTGTTTTGCGGTCGGTGTCTTTACCGCAAAGTCGGGGTTCGGTGAAGGCGGCGCGGGGCCGTGATCAGACGAACAGCAAGACCGTGCCGACGACCATGACGCAGCAGCCGATGAAAGCGATGACCGGCAGTTTGCTGTGCGGCGCGCCGTAGCGCCCCTGCGCACGACGCTCGGTGATCAGCGCGGTCTCGTATTCGTCCGAACTCGAAAACATGCAGGCAAAGCCGGCACGGGCCGAAGCAGCGGCTGCTTCAAGCGACATCAGGGCTGTAGTCGAGGTCGAGTCACGCGAGGTCATCATGCGATGACCATAGGGATCGAATGGTAAACGGATCCTTTATCGCACGCCGTTTGCCGTCATCGTGACGGCAGCCCGCACGACGCTCGGCTTCGCCGTTTGCCCGACCACCGCGGCGCGGCGCCCCTGCTCCAGCGACAACGGTTCTTCTTCCGCGGCCTGCACGCGGTTACGCCCGCTGCGCTTGGCCTGGTAGAGCGCAGTGTCCGCGGCAGCCAGCAGGACGTCGAGCTCGGTCCCGGCCGGTCCGCCGGCGACGCCGATACTCACGGTGGTCGCGACCGGCGCCTCGTCGACCTGGATGCCGCAGGTCGCAAATGCCTCGCGCACGCGCTCGGCCGCCTGCATCGCCTCGTCCAGGCTGCAGGGCAACATCGCTGCAAACTCCTCGCCGCCGATGCGGCCCGACAGATCGGTGATCCGCAGCGTATGCGTGATGACCGTGGCAAACAGTTTCAGCACCTCGTCGCCGGCGGGATGGCCGAAACGATCGTTGATCGACTTGAAGTGGTCGATGTCGAAGATCATGACCGTGACCGGCCGGCCGGCTTTCGCCTCGCGCTCGATCATCCGCGCCGTAGCCTCGGAGAAGCCTCGGCGGTTGAACAGGCCGGTGAGCGGATCGCAGGAGGCGGCAACCTTATGCGCCGTCACCGCGCGCTCGGAGACCAGCATGAAGATCAGGAACACCGTGCCGACCGCATAGAGCACGAGCTCGATGGCGAAGGCCGTGACCCAGATGCTGCTGCCGAAACTACTGTGATCCGGATGCAGGAAATCGCCGAGCAGGATCGGCAGCATCAGGACGAAGCCGTGCAGCATCGGCACCAGGATGGTCGGCCAGCGCCGTTGCACCGCCTTGCGACGTTCGTTCCACAACTCATGCGCCGTCAGCATCGCATAAAGCGCCACGATGCCGGCGCCGATGGTCATGCGCAGCGAGGCGGCCTCGGCCGGCAGCGTGACGATGACAGCGATCCAGGCGACAGCGCCGAGAAACAGGCCGGCCCAGCTGGGGCTGCGGCCATGGAACACGCGTGCGGCGTTCCACACCATGCCGCAAGCGACGAAGCCCACGGCATTGAATGCCAGCGACAGCATCTCACCCAGGAGCGACGAGGCAAGCGTCCACAATGCGACCGATACGGCGCCGAGCAGGTAGGCCACCCCCCACCAGTTGAGGGCCGCAATTTTCTCCTGCCGTCCGAAGAACAGCAGCATCCCGCCCAACATCGCTGCAACCAGGGTCGCGACCAGATAGAGCGTGGAAGAATCGAGCGACATGTTCGAGCACCGGCAATTGTTGCGAGATTTCCAAACCATCATGATTCGGACTGGCCTCTTCGCCATCATCGAACATAGGAGTGTACCGATTGGAAATCCGTTTGCGCGCCCGCACAAGTTTTCTCGAAAAACTGCGTCAATCTGTCAGCATCCGGCGGTGGACCAGAACGCAAAAAGGGCGCCCGAAGGCGCCCTTTTCAAAATTGCATTCACCGCATTTGCAGCAAATTTTATCGAAGCAGAAATTAGCGCTTCGAGAACTGGAAGGACTTGCGGGCTTTCGCCTTGCCGTACTTCTTGCGCTCGACGACACGCGAGTCGCGGGTCAGGAAGCCGCCCTTCTTGAGGACGCCGCGCAGATCCGGTTCGAAGTTCGTCAGAGCCTTGGAGATGCCGTGACGCACGGCACCGGCCTGGCCGGACAGACCGCCGCCGGCAACGGTGCAGATCACGTCGTACTGGCCAGCGCGGGCTGCTGCGACCAGCGGCTGCTGGATGAGCATGCGCAGCACCGGACGTGCGAAGTACACTTCGACTTCACGGGTGTTGACGACGACCTTGCCGGCGCCCGGCTTGATCCAGACGCGGGCAACCGCGTCCTTGCGCTTGCCGGTGGCATAGGCGCGGCCCTGCTTGTCGACCTTCTTCTCGTAACGCGGCGCGTCCGGTGCGGACACCTTCAGCGACGACAGCTGGTCGAGAGACTGCATGGTATCGGACATTATGCGGCCCTCTTGTTCTTGCGGTTCAACGCGCCAACGTCGAGCGCTTCTGGTTGCTGGGCCTCATGCGGATGCTCGGCGCCGGCGTAAACACGCAGATTGCCGAACTGGACGCGACCGAGCGGACCGCGCGGGATCATGCGCTCGACAGCCTTCTCGACAACGCGCTCCGGGAAACGACCTTCGAGGATCGACTTCGCAGTCTTTTCCTTGATGCCGCCGATGAAGCCGGTGTGGTTGTAATAAACCTTGTCTTCACGCTTGCGACCGGTGAACACCACCTTGTCCGCGTTGACGATGATGACATGGTCGCCGCAATCGACATGCGGGGTATAGGTCGGGAGGTGCTTGCCGCGCAGCCGCATTGCGACCAGCGTGGCCAGCCGGCCCACCACGAGACCAGTGGCGTCGATGACGATCCACTTCTTCGTGATCTCGGCGGGCTTTGCCGAAAACGTCTTCATTGTGAATATCCATGAAAAGGGGATATCGGCGGTGATCCGCCGAACTGAGGGCGTTTCTAGATAGACAACCGGATTCCGTCAATGCCAAAGATGGCTAAATTCACCAGCTAAATCATCGCGTTATAATTATGGTTCTATAATACCCTTGGAATTACCCAACGTTCGGAATGGAATAGGTCGACGTCACATGGGCGATCGGGTCGGCCGAAGTGCCTGATAACAGGGTCACTTCCCCTACTGCGAGGCGTTTTCCGAGCTTCAAGAGCTTGGCGGCCGCCAGCACATCCTGCCCCGGCAGGCCCTTGCGCAGGAAATTGATGTTCAGGCTGGTGGTCACCGCGAGGCCCACAGGGCCGATCGCCGACAGCAGCACGACATACATGGCGAAATCGGCCAGAGCCATCAGCGTCGGGCCCGACACTGTTCCGCCCGGGCGCAGCATGCGCTCGCCATAGGTCTGGCGCAGCAGGCACGTGGTACCGTCAGCGCTTTCAATCGCAATATCGCCGGCGCCAAAGGCCTGTGGGAACTCGCGTTTCAGAAACGACTCCAGTTCAGCCACGCTCATTTTCGCAGTCGCCATGTCTCTACCCTGCTCTCGCTTGTGCCGTCCTGTTACAATATGGTGACGGTCCTGCCCAGCGATGGAATCTCAAGTCATGGTTCAACCAGCACGCGCGGAAACAGCGCAACCATCCATTCTTCTGCGTGAGACGGTCGGCAACATCGGCGTATTGACGCTGAACCGCCCGGCCGCCCGCAACAGCCTGTCCGAAGGCCTGATCGGCGAGTTGCACGCCGCCTTGGATGACATTGCCAGTGACAAAGCCGTGCGTGCCGTTGTGATCGCCGCCAACGGCTCGGTCTTCTCCGCCGGGCACGACCTGAAAGAACTCACCGCGCGCCGCGCCGATGCTGACCGCGGCCGCGCCTATTTCGCGCATATGATGACCATCTGCAGCGCCATGATGCAGGCCGTCGTGCGGCTGCCGAAGCCGGTGATCGCAGCGGTGCAAGGCGTTGCCACTGCCGCAGGCTGCCAGCTCGTGGCGAGCTGCGATCTCGCCATCGCCTCCGAGCAAGCCAAATTCGCGACGCCGGGCGTCGATATCGGCCTGTTCTGCTCGACCCCCATGGTGGCGCTGTCGCGCAACGTCCCGCGCAAACAGGCGATGGAGATGCTGCTCACCGGCGAGCCCATCTCGGCAGAACACGCGCGCGAGATCGGCCTGGTCAATCGCGTCGTCCCCGCCGGCACCGAACGCGATGCAGCGATCGCACTGGCGCAGCAGATCGCGCGCAAGTCGGCGCATACGGTGAAGATCGGCAAGGAAGCGTTCTATCGCCAGGCCGAGATGAACCTCGCGGATGCCTATCGCTTCGCCGCCGAGGTGATGACCGAGAACATGATGGCGCGCGACGCTGAGGAAGGGATCGGCGCGTTCATCGCAAAGCGCGAGCCGAAGTGGGAAGATCGATGATCGCAGGATGGGTAGAGCGCAGGCGTCTGGCGCCGTAGCGAAACCCGTCAGCCATCTCGCATGTGGATTTGATGGGTTTCGCTGCGCTCTACCCATCCTACGGCTCTGCAGTTTGGAAATTCGGAATGAACCACGACAGCTACAACGACGCCTATATCCGCGAGATCCTCAACACCGTCAAAACCGTCGCGATGGTCGGTGCCTCCCCGCAAAACGTGCGGCCGAGCTATTTTGTGTTCAAGTATCTCGCCGAACGCGGCTACGACATGATCCCGATCAATCCGGGCCAGGTCGGCAAGAGCCTGCTGAACAAGCCGTTCGTCGCATCGCTGCAGGAGATCGACCGCCCGATCGACATGATCGACATTTTCCGCAGCGCCGAGCATGTGATGCCGATCGTCGATATCACGCTGACGCTCAATCCGCTGCCCAAGGTCGTCTGGCTGCAGCTCGGCGTGCGCCACGATGAAGCTGCCGCCAAGCTCGAGGCCGCGGGCATCAAGGTGGTGATGAACCGCTGCCCGAAGATTGAATATGGCCGGCTGTCGTCGGAGATTCAGTGGATGGGTGTCAATTCACGTACGCTCAGCTCCAGGCGCGCGCCGATTCCAACCCAGGGCATGCGGCTGTCGCTCAATCGCAGCAGCGTCGGCGGTGGCAGCACCACTGCGGCCGATCGCGCCGCGCAGGAAAACAACAAAGACAAGAACGACACCGCCTGATCGCAGGTTTCGCGATTTTATTTCCCTTGAAATGACACAGCGCAGCATGGCTGTTGCGAAGTCGGGGCAAAATGCCGCCTCGCCTTGACGGCGGCGCTGCGCGCCATCAGGTTGGCGCCAACAAACCGACTATTCGACAGGGCAAGCGCTAAGGAGACAAGATGAACGATCGTATTCCAGGCTTCGGCACCCTCGCCGTCCATGCCGGGGCGCAGCCCGACCCGACCACCGGCGCGCGTGCGACGCCGATCTACCAGACCACGTCCTTCGTCTTCAACGACAGCGATCATGCGGCCTCGCTGTTCGGCCTGCAGTCGTTCGGGAATATCTATACCCGCATCACCAATCCGACGACCGCCGTGCTCGAGGAACGCGTCGCGGCGCTCGAAGGTGGCACTGCAGCCCTCGCCGTCGCCTCCGGCCATGCCGCGCAGGTGGTGGTGTTTCAGCAGCTGCTGAAGCCCGGCGACGAATTCATTGCCTCGCGAAAGCTCTATGGCGGCTCGATCAACCAGTTCAGCCACGCTTTCAAGAGCTTCGGCTGGAACGTGGTGTGGGCCGACAGCGATGATATCGCGACGTTCGAACGGGCAGTGACGCCGCAGACCAAGGCGATCTTCATCGAGTCCATTGCCAATCCCGGCGGCTCGATCACCGATATCGAGGCGATCTCGGCCGTGGCCCGCAAAGCGGGCGTACCGCTGATCGTCGATAACACGCTGGCAACGCCCTATCTGATCCGCCCCATCGATCACGGCGCCGACATTGTCGTGCACTCGCTGACCAAGTTTCTCGGCGGCCACGGCAATTCGCTCGGCGGCATCATTGTCGATGCCGGCACCTTCGACTGGTCGAAGGACAACAAGTATCCGATGCTGTCAGAGCCGCGTCCGGAATATCACGGCATCAAGCTGCAGGAGACGTTCGGCAACTTCGCTTTCGCCATCGCCTGCCGCGTGCTTGGCCTCCGCGACCTCGGCCCGGCACTATCGCCGTTCAACGCCTTCATGCTCCTGACCGGCATCGAAACGCTGCCACTGCGCATGGCGCGCCATTGCGAAAACGCCAAGGCCATCGCCGAATGGCTGTCGGCGCATCCGAAAGTAGCCGCAGTGAACTATGCCGGCCTGTCGGATAACCGCTATCACGCCCTCGCCCGCAAATACGCGCCGAAGGGCGCAGGCGCCGTGTTCACCTTCAGCCTGAAGGGTGGCTATGACGCCGGCGTGAGTCTTGTGTCGAACCTGAAGCTGTTCTCGCATCTGGCCAATGTCGGCGACACCCGCTCGCTGGTGATCCACCCGGCCTCGACCACCCACAGCCAGCTCGACGACGACGCCAAGACGCGCTCCGGCGCGGGTCCCGACGTGGTGCGCCTGTCCATCGGCATCGAGGACAAGGAAGATCTGATCGCGGATCTCGAACAGGCGCTGAACGCGTAAGTTCTTCCCTCGCCCCGCCTAGCGAAGCAAAGCTTCGCGAGGCGGGGCGAGGTCAAGAAGCGCTAGGCCTGGCCGCGCATCGCTTTCGCTTCGCGGATCAAACGCGCATGGCGCTGGAACACCGCATAGGTCGCCAGCGCGAGCAGCACCACCAGCAACTGGATCGACAGCGCTTCCAGCGTCGGATTGAAGCCGATCGCCGTCAGGAATGCGCTGCCCGGCGCGTCGGTGACCGGAATCATCGCCTGCTCCTGGAATTCCTGGATGGCTTCGCCGATGAACTTGATGCCCATCACGAACAGGAAGGCCGAGGTGATGATGAATAGCGGCCGCAGGGGGATGCGCCGGGCGATCATGTTGATGAGGTAAAACAGCACGACGAGGCCGGCCGTCGCCGCCGCCAGACCGCCGAACAATGCGATGCTCCAGCCGCCTTCGGTGGCGGCCAGTGTGTCGATGAACAACACGGTCTCGGCGCCTTCGCGAAACACCGCGAGGAATGCCAGCATTGCGACGGCGAGACCCGTATCCTGCGCCAAGGCATGATCCGCCTTCGCCGCCAGATAATCCTGCCAGCCGCGCGGATCCTGCTTCACCATCAGCCAGCCGCTGACATAGAGCATCAGGCCCGCGGCAAACAGGATGACGATGGCCTCGAAGACATCGCTGTGATCGCCGGAATTGAACACCGCGAACGCCCAGGCCGCGATCAGGCTGGCGAGGATCGCCGCCAGCGCACCCATATAGAGCGCGGTCACGCGGTGGCCGCCGCCGGACTTGCGGAGATAGCCGGCCAGCGCCGCAATCACGAGCATGGCCTCGAGCCCCTCGCGCAGCAGAATGACGGCAGCCTGAATGAATGCGGACGACATGACCCAACCCTGTGTGGTGCTGTGCCGTATCTATTGCGCGGCGCGCATCAGCGAAAGCCGCGCCGCCACACGACTGCGTCAACTCCGTTACAATCGTTCTAGGGTGCGGACGCGTTGGTGCGCCGCCGGCCACAGCCTCCGAATCCATCGAAAATGCCCCGCAGCCAACAATCATGTGGTAGTCATTGGAGCAGCAAACGTGATGACGGGTGACAGGCCATGTTGGAAACCGACAAGGTGTTCGCCGGCCGGATTCCGGAAAATTACGACCGCTATATGGTGCCGTTGATTTTCGAGCCATATGCCGCGGATCTTGCACGACGCGCAGCGTCCTTGTCGCCAGCCGCCGTTCTGGAAACCGCCGCGGGCAGCGGGGTTGTCACCCGTGCCTTGGCGCCGGAATTGCCCCAGGGTGCAAGCTATGTCGTAACCGACCTGAACCAGCCGATGATCGACTACGCCGCGTCGCGACAACCTCCCGACACGCGCATCACTTGGCAGCAGGCGGATGCTCTGGCGTTGCCGTTTGAAGATTCAGCCTTCGATCTCGTTTGCTGCCAGTTCGGCGCGATGTTCTTTCCCGACCGCACATCGGGCTACCGCGAAGCGAGGCGCGTCCTGAAGCCCGGAGGACATTTTTTATTCAGCGTATGGGATCGCATCGAGGAGAATGTATTTGCGGATGATGTGACGAATGCGCTCGCAAGGATTTTTCCGGGCGATCCGCCGCGCTTTCTGGCACGCACGCCGCACGGCTATCACGATACGGCGCTGATCCGTCGCGAACTGGAGGGCGCAGGTTTCTCCGATGTGGTGATCGAGACGAGGGCCGAACAAAGCCGTGCATCATCGCCTCGCCTTCCGGCCGTTGCCTATTGCCAGGGAACTCTTCTTCGCACCGAAATCGAGGCCAGGGATGCAGGAAGCCTGGAATCTGCAACCGACTATGTCGCGTCCGCGATTGCCGACAGACATGGCCGCGCCGAGATTGCAGCCAAGATTCAGGCGCACGTCATCATGGCTGTAGCCTGAATATCAGGATGTCTCCTGCGCGGTGGTCAGGCAGCCTTGCCGACCGCGAGGTCGAGCTGACGGTCCGTCAACGCCGCCCCGCGCGGCTTCATCCGCTCCACCTGCAGGATCGCCAGGGTCAGTACCACGATGGCGACCGCCTGATGGGTCAGCGCCAGATCGATGGGCACCTGATGCAGCAGCGTGAGAATGCCGAGCACCGCCTGCACCACGATCGACGCCGCCAGCCATAGCGCGCCGTTGACAACCTGTGCCCCTGCCCGCGCGCGGATCGCATCGACCACATGCCAGATCGCCAGCGCGAACAACACGTAGGCGGTCATGCGATGCTGGAACTGAACCGTCAGCGTGTTGTCGAACATGTTGCGCCACCACGGGTCCTCGAAGAACAACCGTGAGGCGGACGGGATCAGCGCGCCGTCGATCTCCGGCCAGGTGTTGAACACGCGGCCGGCGCGCAGCCCTGCGACCAGCGCGCCGAAATAGAGCTGCAGGAAGGTCAGCCCCAGCAGCACCCAACTGGTGACCCGCAGACGGCTGGCCGCCAGCACCGGCGCATGATCGCTCAGGCGCCGCAGCGTCCAGACGATGGCGGCGAAGATGATCAGCGCCAGCATCAGATGCGCGGCGAGACGATATTGCGAGACCTCGATGCGCTTGGTCAGGCCCGACGCCACCATCCACCAGCCGACGGCGCCCTGCAGGCCACCAAGGCCGAAGATCACCCACAGCCGCTTCTTCAATTCCGATGTCAGGATGCCGCGCCACAGGAACCAGAGGAACGGCAACAGGAACACCATGCCGATGACGCGGCCGAGCAGACGATGGCTCCATTCCCACCAGAAGATGGTCTTGAACTCGTGAAGCGTCATGCCGGAATTGAGCTCGCGATATTGCGGGATCTGCTTGTAGGCCTCGAAGGCCGCGATCCAGTGCGATTCATCCAGCGGCGGGATCGCGCCCGTCACCGGCTTCCACTCCACGATCGACAGGCCGGATTCGGTGAGCCGCGTCGCGCCGCCAACCAAGACCATCGCCACGATCATCGCAGCCACGGCGATCAGCCACCAGCGCACCGGGCGTAATTCCTTGTGGCGGGTTCGGGACGGAGCGGTCATTGCAAGGGTCTCGGGAACAGCAGCGAAATCAGCGCCAAAATCAGCGCTTTGAATGAAATTTCGAGCCCCTTATAGTCCGCCCGCAGAGGCCTGCAAAGTTGGGCACTTTGCCTAACCCGATGCCAGGCCGACTTTGGACCGCACATTTCCGTCATGACCATCCGCACACGCAAATTCTTCGGAACCATCTTTCTGCTGATCCTCGTGGTGGTGTGGTCGCTGCTCGGCATGACCGTGGCGCAGACGCCGTGGCTGGCCAATAATGGCTGGCTGCAGGCCGCCTTTTACGTGATCGCCGGCCTCGGCTGGGTTCTGCCGGCGATGCCGATCATCAGCTGGATGGGCAAGGCCGATCCCGAGCAGGACGTCGGCTGACATCGTAGGATGGCTAGAGCGCAGGCGCGGAGTGCCGGAACGAAACCCGTCATGCCGGCGCAAGGCGACAGGTTTCGCGAAGACGCTCTACCATCCGACGACGGCTAGCGCCGCGCCCCCGCGCCGAGCATCACGCCGGATACCATCACCCGCAAGGCGCGCAGCGATTGTCGCCGGCCGTCCCAGGCCAGCCGCGGCAATGCATGCAGATCCGATCCGCCATTGGCCTTGACGACACCGGGGACCGACGTCACGGCACTGGCAAAGCCCGCCTGCGCCGTCATGGCGACGTGACGCCTGTCGAACGAGGTCTCATCGCCGAACGGATAAGCGAAGTGCCGGGGTTCATATGGCAGCGCGGATGTCGCGACTGCCTGCCCCATCGCGATCTCGCGCAGCGCCTCTGCATCGGCGAGATGGGCCAGGACGGGATAATTCACCGTGCTGCTGCCGATGGTCGCCTTCGGGTTCGACACAAAAGTCGCCACGTCGTCCCAGCTCAACGCCGCATGGCGTGACAGCGACGCGAGATCGACCGCGTAGCGCCCGCAGAGATCATCCGTCGCAACGGCCAGTTCGTGCGACGGCAGTGTCCGCATCCAGCTATCGAGATAGAAATAGGCGCGATACTTGTCGGCGACCGAAGCCGTCTCGAAATGCCGCTGCCGGTGATCGACGATCAGGCTGATCCGGTCATGCGTCGCGATCGCCTGCTCCAGCGCCAGCCACCACATGGCGCCAAGCCCGTCGGCAAACGCAGTCGGCAGATAGACCGTGAATGGCACCTCATGCGCGGCCAATAGCGGATAGGCGAAATCGACGAAATCGCGCGTGCCGCCATCGAATGTCAGCGCAACAAAGCGGCGCCCCGCAGGCGGTGCGCTGGCGCGGCGACAGGCTTCGTCCATGCCGACGATATCGAGCGGCCAGCGCTTCAGCGCGCGAATGGCGCGGTCGAGAAAGCCCGGCGTGATCTCGTGGGATCTCAGCGGCTGGAAGGCGTCCTGCCGGGGCGGTCGCACGCGTTCGAATTTGAGGATGATACCGGCGCCGCCATGCGTGCGCTCCAGCAGGCGATGCAAGCCACCGAGATAGGCGGCTTCAAAGCGGAGCGCCGCGCCCCAACCGGTCTTGTATGACACCGCAGTTTCCCCCAAGCGGCGTCATGCCTCTCGCCAGTCGCCTATTGTCATTACTGTTTGTTGACATTTCTTTGCAAAGGTCGGCCCAAATCTGAAAATCTAAACAAAATCTGAAACAGGCATCGCGATGACCATGGCTGCTGTGATGGAAACACCTGTGGCAATGGCAGCCGTGAGCCGCATCGCACGCGTCGATGTCATCGGCGATTTCAGCGCAGCCGAGCCGGTGTGGCGCAGCCTCGAGACGCGCGAACAGCTCTCCACCCCCTATCAGCGTTTTGACTTTCAATCTGCCTGGCAGACCCATATCGGCGCGCAGGAAGGCCTGCGACCATTCATTGTTGTCGCCTATGATGCCGCGCAGCAGCCCCTGCTGCTGCTGCCGCTCGCGGTCAGCCGCGAGAACGGCATGCGCGTCGCCGGCTATCTCGGCGGCAAGCATGTCACTTTCAACATGCCGCTGTTCCAGCGCGATTTTGCGGCGCAGGCCACGAAAGCCGATATCGACGCGCTGCTGCGGGGTATCCGGCAACATACCGACACCGTCGACGTTCTGGCGCTGGTGCGTCAGCCCAAAAGCTGGATCGGCATCGACAATCCGCTCGCGCTGCTGCCAAGCCAGGCCTCCACCAATGATTGCCCTGTGCTGAAGATGGTGCCCGGCGAAGCGCCGACTGATCGCATCAGCAATTCATTCCGCAAGCGCCTGAAGACGAAGGAAGGCAAGTATCGAAATCTTGCTGGCTATCGCTACATGCACGCCAAGACGGATGCCGAGATCAAGCGCGTGCTCGACGCATTCTTCGCCATCAAGCCGCTGCGCATGGCCGAGCAGAACCTGCCCAACGTATTCGCCGAGCCCGGCGTCGAAGCCTTCATCCGCCAGGCCTGCACGACGCCCCGCGCGGATGGCTACACTATCGATATCCACGCGCTGGTCTGCGACGAGGAAGTGATCGCGATGTTCGCCGGCGTTGCCGACGACAGCCGCTTCTCGATGATGTTCAACACCTACACCATGTCGGAGAATGCGAAATACAGTCCCGGCCTGATCCTGATGCGCAGCATCATCGATGCCTATGCCGAGCGCGGCGTGACCTCGCTGGATCTCGGCATCGGCGGCGACGACTACAAGCGGATGTTCTGCAAGGACGACGAGCCGATCTTCGACAGTTTCGTGCCGCTCACGACACGCGGCAGGCTCGGCGCCATGGGCCTGTCATCCTTCGCCCATGCCAAGCGGCTGGTGAAACAGACCCCGGCCCTGTTGCAGATGGCGCAGATGCTGCGCCACGCATTTCAGCGGTAGCCCCGCTCGCGGGGAAAGATAACGCAAGTATCACGCCGCAAACACACGGCCGCCCGGCCCGACCGGGTCGTTGGCCGGCGGGGCAGAGCGCAGCATCTTCACATCGGCGAAACCGACAGCCTTGAGCTGCTCGGCCATCATCTCGCGCGCATCCATGCTCATGGTCACTTCCGGCACCACTACGGCGCGCGCGTGGTCGGTCAGAAGTCCCGCCGGCAGATCGGCTGCCGTGCCGGCATCCAGCAGTACGTGGTCATAGACGCGCAGCAGCGCATCGAGCGCCATGGTCAGGCGCGGCGACTGCAACAGCGAACGGTCGGCGCCGGCGCGGCCGGCCGCCACCAGATGCAGGCCGGACATCCGGTCCTTGGTGATGACCTGTCCGAACGAGGCCTCGCCCAGCATCAGCTCGGCCAGTCCGGGGGCACGCGGATCGTTCGATACAGCGTCAAGCGTCGGTGACGACGACGAGGCCAGATCCACAAGCACGACTTTCGCGTCGCGCGACAGGATGCGCGACAGCGTCAGCGCGGTGAGCGCGATATTGTCATTGTGGCCGGTGCCGAGGATCGTGATCTTGCGCGCCGATTTGCCGGCCGCACGAAACTCCTGCGCGAGCTGTTCTATTTCGCTCACGCCAGCCGCCAATTCGGGATGGGTGTCACGCACCGCCGGCTGCGGCGCGTCAACGGGCGCGGGCTCCGGCACGATGGGCGGTGCCACGATGGCCTGCGGCTCGGGCGCAGCAACAGGCACGTCATTCACGAACGGCTTGAACACCGGCTCTGTGGCGCGGGCCTGCGCGGCCTGGACCGTCGGCGCCGCGCCGCGCGGCGCGGTCATGCGCAGCAGCTCAGAGGTGACGATGCCGCCCGCGGTGAGCATCAGCGTCGCCAGTGTTGCGATCAGCACGATCGGCAGCTTCTTCGGATAGGCGGGCGTGTTGGACACGATGGCGCGGGAGATGATGCGGCCATCGGTCGGCGCCGCATCGATGTTCTCGCGCGTCGTCGCCTCGCGATATTTCGCCAGATAGGATTCCAGGAGATCGCGCTGCGCCTTGGCTTCGCGCTCCAGCGCACGCAACTGCACATCCTGACCGTTGCTGGATGAGGCCTGGCGCTTCAATTGCTCGAGATTGTTGGTGAGGCCATCGACACGTCCGCTGGCAATGCGGGCATCGTTCTCGAAGGTGCGCGACAGCTTGGCGGCCTCGTCACGCAACTGTTTGTCGAGATCGCCGAGCTGGGCGCGCAATTCCTTGATGCGCGGGTGATTGTCGAGCAGCGTCGAGGACTGTTCGGCGAGCTGCGCGCGCAACGTCACGCGCTGTTCGGACAGCCGGCGGATCAGGTCGGAATTCAGCACTTCGGAGAATTCGATCGGCTTGCCGGTCTGCAGCATGTCCTTGATCAGCCGCGCCTTGGATTCGGCATCCGACTTCAGCGACCGCGCATTGTTGAGCTGGCTGTTGATCTCGCCGAGCTGCTGGTTCGACAGCGAGGTGTTGTTGGTGCCGATGAACAGACTCGACTTGGAGCGGAAATCCTCGGCGCGCGATTCCGCGTCGTTGACCTTCTTGCGCAAGT
This sequence comes from Tardiphaga sp., assembly GCF_041424195.1. Taxonomy (NCBI): domain Bacteria; kingdom Pseudomonadati; phylum Pseudomonadota; class Alphaproteobacteria; order Hyphomicrobiales; family Nitrobacteraceae; genus Tardiphaga; species Tardiphaga sp. The sequence continues at coordinate 43,950 of NZ_JBGMOE010000163.1, forward strand.
CGTCGATCTCGCCGGACAGCCACTGCCCGGCAGCCTTGGCCTGATTCTGCCGGGCATTCTGCTGCATGACCAGATAGCCGTCGGCGATTGAATTGGCGACGCGCGCGGCAAGCTCGGGATCGCGCGACATGAATTCGACGACGATGACGCGCGACTTGTCGACCGCATAGGCGGTCAGACGCTCGTAATAGGCATCGAGCACGCGCTCTTCCGGCGTCATGGAAAACGGATCACGGCCGATGCCCAGCAGGCCCAGCAGCGACTTCCACGGCTGGGCGCCCTGCAGCACCGGATCGAATTCGGGGCGCTCGGCCAGTTTATTCTTCTTGATAATCTCGCGGGCGAGATCGCGCGACAGCACGAGCTGCACCTGGCTGGTCACGGCTTCTGCATCGAGCGATGTCCGCTCTTCGTTGCGCTCGCCATTTGGCCGCAAGAAGATGTTTTCGCGACCGTCGATGAGAATGCGCGCTTCGGATTTGTAGCGCGGCGTGATCACGTTGACGATCACGAGCGAGCCGACGAGCGCCAGCAGCGTCGGGATGACAATCCACATCCTCCTGCGCAGCAGTGCCTGCCACAGCGCGCGCAGATCGAGATCGCCGAGATCAGGTGCCGACGCAGCGATCACACGCTCTGAATTTGTCCCGGAATTTTTCTCGGGCTTTTCGGGAGCCGGAACCGGCTTGGGCGCCGGGGGGACCTTGATGGCCCGCTCGACCGAGGCATCGCCATTGCCTGCACGCCAGAATGCCAAACGCATCGCCTACCCCACCAAAACGCCACTGCGCCTACTCAACGGAATCGATTAAATACGATTAAGGTTGCCGTGCGGTTAATTGGCAGGCTGATACCGGACGTCGCAGAGGAAACCAGCGTCCACACGGTTTCTTAACGACGAAGCCTCTTATTGGATTCAATTGCTTCAGGGATTTTCCGATGCGCGCGGGGCGCCAGGCAACCCCCTCCTCGTCAGCGAACGCCGATTCTGATCATGAGCGCACCTTCGGACAAGCCGCTTCGCATTCTGCATGCCGTCCGCGCGCCGGTCGGCGGCATCTTTCGCCACATCATCGATGTCGCCAACGGCCAGGCCGATCGCGGCCATGACGTCGGCATCGTCGCCGACAGCCTGACCGGTGGCGACCGCGCCCGCGATGCCCTGGCCGAGATCGCGCCGCGCCTGAAACTGGGCACCTATCGCCTGCCGATCCACCGCGAGCCGCATCCGAGCGATGTGCTGGTCTGGATGCAGTTCATGCGCCTCGTCAGCCGGTTGAAACCTGACGTATTGCACGGCCATGGCGCCAAGGCCGGCGCCTTCGTGCGGCTGAAGGCAAAGTCGAACACCGTCATCCGTATCTACACGCCGCATGGCGGTTCGCTGCATTATCCGCAGAATACCGCGAAAGGCGCGTTCTACAGCCGCCTCGAACGCGCGCTGATGAACCGCACCGAACTGTTCCTGTTCGAAAGCGCTTTCGCCCGCGACACCTATCAGCGCATGATCGGCACGCCGTCAGGCCTCGTGAAATGCGTGTTCAACGGCGTGACCTCGGGCGAATTCGATCCCGTCGAGCCCGCCGATGACGCCACCGACATCTGCTATGTCGGCGAATTCCGCCGCATCAAGGGTGCGGATCTGCTGGTCGATGCAGTCGCGCGCCTGCGTGCCGATGGCCAGCCCGTCACCCTGACATTGGGCGGCGACGGCGAAGAGACCAACGCGCTGAAGGCACAGATCCAGCGCCTTGGCCTCACTGACGCCGTGCGCTTCATCGGTCATGTCAAACCGCGCTATGGCTTCTCCAAGGGGCGCTTGCTGGTGGTTCCATCGCGCGGCGACTCGATGCCCTATGTGGTGATCGAGGCGGCCGCCGCGGGCATTCCGATGATCGCCGCCAATGTGGGCGGCATTCCGGAAATCTTCGGATCGCACACATCGGCCTTGTTCCCGTCGAACAATGTCGACGCCATGGCCGCGGCGATCAAAACTGCTCTTGATGACATCGCCGCTGCGCGCGCCCGCGCACAATTACTCCGTGAGCGCATCGCGGAACACTTCTCTCAGGACGCGATGGTCGCGGGAGTCATAGAAGGTTACCGCAGCGCATTTGCGAAACGTTAACTCTCCTTAACCTGTAACCAAATCTTCCGATTTGTCCGCTAATTCTCACGAAAAGCGGTAGGCTTGGCGTGCGACATCGCATGCCAGCGCAACAACGGACATCTCACCTTGGACCCGATCAACGCACGCTCAATGATTGACGCGGCCGGGACGGACGCGCCCAGCGAACGCCGGTTCGAACGTCGTCGACGCCTCACGCCGGAGGCGCTCGCCGTTGCCGACCAGAAGGTGCGCACCGCCTATTCACCGGTCGTCATCACCGGCGTCGTACGCGTCGTCGATTTCCTGATGCTCAGCATCATCGGCATTGTGCTCAACCTGCTGTATGTCGCGCCAGTCGCAGGCGTCAGGTGGGAATACCTCGCCGCGATCGTCGCGATGGCGGCGGCTGCCGTGGTGTGTTTCCAGTCTGCCGACATCTATCAGGTGCAGGTCTTCCGCGGCCACATCAAGCAGCTCACGCGCATGATGTCGGCATGGGCCTTCGTGTTCCTGCTGTTCATCGGCGTCTCGTTCTTCGCCAAGGTCGGCGGCGCGGTGTCGCGTGTCTGGCTGTCCTCATTCTTCTTCGTCGGTCTCTTTGCCCTGATCGCGGAACGCGCCGTCGTGCGGGCGCTGATCAAACGCTGGGCGCATCAGGGGCGGCTCGACCGCCGCACCATCATTGTCGGCGCCGACGCCAATGGCGAGACGCTGATCAGGGATCTCAATGCGCAGGAAGATTCCGACATCCATATCCTCGGCGTGTTCGACGATCGCAACGACAAGCGCTCGATGGACACGATCGCGGGGGCACCGAAGCTCGGCAAGGTCGATGACATCATCGAATTCGCGCGGCGCACCCGCGTCGATCTCGTGCTGTTCGCACTCCCGATCTCGGCCGAGACGCGCATTCTGGAAATGCTGAAGAAGCTGTGGGTGCTGCCGGTGGATATCCGCCTGTCTGCGCATACCAACAAGCTGCGCTTTCGCCCGCGGTCCTATTCCTATCTCGGCAAGGTGCCGACCCTCGACGTGTTCGAGGCGCCGATCACCGACTGGGATCTGGTGATGAAGTGGCTGTTCGACCATATCGTCGGCGGCCTGATCCTGATCGCCGCGCTGCCCTTCATGGCGCTGGTCGCCATTGCCATCAAGCTGGACAGCCCCGGCCCGGTGCTGTTCCGGCAGAAGCGCTTCGGCTTCAACAACGAGCGCATCGACGTGTTCAAGTTTCGCTCGCTGTATCACGACCAGGCCGACCCACTGGCCAAGACCGTCGTCACGAAGGGCGACAAGCGCGTCACCCGCGTCGGCCGCTTCATCCGCAAGTCGAGCATCGACGAATTGCCGCAGCTCTTCAACGTGGTGTTCAAGAACAATCTGTCGCTGGTCGGCCCCCGCCCCCATGCCGTTCAGCAGAGGGTGCAGAGCCAGCTGCTGGACGAGGCCGTCGACGGCTATTTCGCCCGCCACCGCGTCAAGCCCGGGATCACCGGCTGGGCGCAGGTCAATGGCTGGCGCGGCGAAGTCGACAGCGAGGAAAAACTGCAGAAGCGCGTCGAGTTCGATCTCTATTACATCGAGAACTGGTCAGTGCTGTTCGACGTCTACATCATGCTGAAAACGCCGGTTTCAATGCTGACGAAGAACGAGAACGCGTACTAATACGACGTACTTTGTCATTCCGGGGCGCAGGACACGGCTGACGCCGCCCGCGCCCCGGAATGACAGCCTTGGCCGACGTCCTCCACGACCTACACCACTCGTCAACCCTGCCTGCGTAGAGTGATGCCACGATGAGCACTCACGCCTCGGCCGATCATTACATCGCCTCGCCCGCGGCGCCTCCCGCCGTGGTGACGCTGCAACGCGCGCTGCTGTGGGCGATGGGTTTTGGCGGCGCCATCGTCTTCATAGAGCCAAGCCCCTTCGAGATCGCGACCCTCACGGCGATGGTCGTGTTCTTCGCGTCGGGCCTGCGCATGCGGCTGGTGTTCGTGCCGCTGCTGATCCTGCTGTTTCTGGTCAATATCGGATACACGATCTGCGCGGCCTACCTGATGGACAAGACACCGGTCGTGAACTGGATCTTCACGTCGTGGTACATGGCCATCATGGCGATCTTCGTCGCGCTGGTGATGTCCGAGGACACGCTGGCGCGTATCGATCTGCTGCGCCGCGGCCTGATCGTCGGCGCGCTCGTCGCGTCGCTGGCAGGCATCCTCGGCTATCTGAATCTGATCCCCGGCGCCGGGATGTTCACCCTCTATGGCCGCGCTGCAGGCACGTTCAAGGATCCGAACGTGCTGGGCGCATTCCTTGTCCTGCCGGCGCTGTTCTGCCTGCAGAGCGTTGTCAGCGACGGCTTCGGCCGCTCGCTCCGCAGCGCCGTTGCGCTCGGCATCATTGCGCTCGCCGTGCTGCTCGCCTTCTCCCGCGCCGCCTGGGGCATGCTGGCGCTGACATCGGCTTTCATGCTGCTGCTGATGGTGCTCACCAGCCAGTCCAACCGTCAGCGCTCGCGCATCATCATCATGGCACTGGCGGCCGCGGCTGTCGTGGCGCTGGTGATCGTGATCCTGCTGCAGTTCGACTTCATCGCCGACATGTTCAAGCAGCGCGCCTCGTTCGATCAGAAATATGACGAAGGCCGCTTCGGCCGGTTCGGTCGCCATATTCTCGGCGCGCAGATGGCACTCGATCTGCCTTTCGGAATCGGCCCGCTGCAATTCACGCGCTTCTTTCCGGAAGACACCCACAATTCCTATCTCAACGCCTTCATGTCCGGCGGATGGATCTCCGGCGTGTGCTATCCCGCGCTGGTCTTCATCACCGCTTTGCTCGGCTTCCGCTATATCTTCGTGCGCGTGCCGTGGCAGCGCGCCTATCTGGCGGTCTTTGCGGCCTATCTCGGCACGGTCGGCGAAGCCTTCATCATCGACACCGACCACTGGCGCCATTTCTGGATGATGCTTGGCATCATGTGGGGCATGTTCGTCGCCACGCAGCAATACATGGCCACGGCACGATTGCGTGCAGCGTCCGCGCAGCCAGGCAGAGGCTGACAAACTCGCAAACGAAAACAGCCCCGCTTGCGCGAGGCTGCCTCGTTAAGACGACCGATTGCTGTTAGCGAACGATCACGGTCTTGGTGCGCGAACCGCGGCGATCCCAGCCGTGGTGGCGGTGACCGTAGTCGCGACGTCCATAGTCGCGGCGCCCATAGGCACGACCTTCGCGATAGCCATGGCCGCGATGATAGCCACGATCATGATGGCCGTAGCCACCGCCGCCGATCTGCACATTGATGCCCTGCGCAGACGCGGGGCCTGCAGGCGCTGCGACATAGAGAACGGCCGCAGCCGCCAGCAAAGCCAGTTTCTTGATCATGACAATTTGTCCTTTTCTTTAAAAGTATCGCGGGACAAGTCGATACCCTCCCGATGGTTCCACGGCAATTCTCCCGGTGCGGCGGAACGACGCGATTTGTGCGAACACCGCGCGATCAAAGGGAACGCACGCGGAATTTTCCCGTTCTATTGGCATGACACAGCAGACAAAGAACCGCGATTTCGACAAGCGGCCGAAGCCTGATCAAAAGGTTTCGCCGGCCGGCCCGCACGATAAGCCTGAGCTGACAGACGCGCACAAGACGCCCGGAAGCGGCGTTCTGCCTGACAGCGATCAGAAGGAGGTCGAAGGCCCGACGGGGTGAGTCAGTCATCACACCGTCACGCAGGTCAGTTAGTCATTTATTAACCTTCTCGACTCACTGTGGAGTCAAGGAAGCGCGGACCGGATGTACGTCTGCGTTTGATGGCTCGGAGTTCGCTCCGGGCCATTATCTTTTCCGGGCCACGTTTGCGGAGACCTCACGCAATTGGTTCCTGGAAGATTTCCGCGCGATATTGCGCGCCTTGGAACCGAACCTTCCAAACACCGACACGTTGCCTCCTCGACACGAAGGAGATGCAACATGAAAAAGACAGCTCTTATTCTCGCGACCGTTGCCGCGGTCGGCGCGGCGTCGATCGCATCGAAACCCGCTGAGGCGCGCGGTGGTCGCGGCGCCGCTATCGGTCTTGGCATCGCTGCCGGCGCATTGGCGGCCGGTGCCTATGGCGCTTACGGCCCGGGTTATGGATATGGTTACGGCCCGCGCTATTACGGTCCACGTTACGCCTATGGTCCGCGCTACGGTTACGGCGGCGGCTACTAGGGGATGTCCCGGTCGCTGTTGAAATTGTGAAGTAGGCGTTGCTCGCCTTGAGCC
>NZ_JBGMOE010000164.1:0-5341 GCF_041424195.1 Tardiphaga sp.
AATCCGGTGCTACCGGCCGATCCGTGGCCCCTTTTATTCCCGGTGTTCTCAACCGTGTTGATCCCGGTATAGGGCGTGCCGCAGTGTCGGAGCGGACGGCCACCGGCGCCGGCAACCCGCCAGGGCCGAGTCCAGGGCGGGACGCCTTCTTCCAGCTTTCTGATGATGAGGTTGGTGATTTCGGCCGCGACGTCGCGGCTCGGACGGGCTTTCGCAGGCATGGCTGATGCTCCAGCGGGATGACGATGGGGTTCGGGAGAGGCAAGCGTGCGGGAGGGGACGATCGCGCAAGTGGCGCCGACCGCCCCCCTGTCCTGCTGGGTCAGGCTTCGACCGGCTCGATCACCGTATCGTCCGCGACCGAAGCGCCTTCCGCCATGTGATCATCCGACAACGCAGAGCGATCCGGCTCGCCACCGAGACGATCGGTCGGGCACGGGGCCGCAGCACCAAAGCGCATCGCGTCCGGCACCCATGCGAGCACAGCGTCCTTCGTCTCGGGCTCGACAATGGCCGCCCCGGCGAAGAGTTTTTCACAGCTCTCCGAGATCTCCGCCTTCTTCAGGGTGGCGTGCCGAGCCGTCAGCGCGCCGCCGCCGACGTCATGAAGCAGGCTCAAAATGCTGCCCTTGTTGACCCGATCGAAGAAGTTTTCCGCGGTCGGACGCCACCAGCTCGCAACGTCGATCTCGAGGATCGAGGCCAATCGATTGTGGATCGCGACCTGGCCGCTGGCCCCGCGCGGCTTGGCCTCGATCGACATGGCAACGATATAGGCCAGCCACTGCGCCTTGCTGTCGTCATCGAGCGCGCGAAACCCTTCGAACCGATCGATTTCGTGATCGTGGTCGCACCATCCGGCATCAAGGCCATCATGCGCTTCGGCCAGGTAGGACCGGGCGCGTGAGCCGGGCAAATCCGCCGTGACGGGATCCTGCGGGGCATCAGCGCAGATGGTGGTGCCATATTGAACGATCTCGTCGGCAGAACCGCCGCCGGCGAAAACCCGGGCGTCGATCATGACGAACAGCGCGTAATCGAGCGCGAGCGCCGGCTGAGCGAGCAGACAGGATGCGAGAATATCGCGGCGTTGTATGGCAAGCTCGTCGTAGAGCCGATTGCTGAGCGGCTTGCCGCCAGGTGCCACAGCTTCGGGTCGGCGAGCTGGCTCGGGCGAATCCTTCACGCCGACGCGAAACCTGCCCGCCCCGCCCTCGTCGGGTTCGCCGGGATTTCCGCCGCCCGCATCATCGATCGCGTCGGGTTCTTCGACGATGAGCTCCTGCTCGCTATAAAATTGGGTGTCGAGACGCATCTCGCCCTGCGGCGTCAGAAGCAGAAACGCGCCGACATGCGGCCGCAGCTCATCTGGCAGCACGGGCGCGCGATGCTCGATCGCCTCGGCCTCGGCGATCAGTCGGTCATCCTCCTGGTCCAGGGCCTTGTAGGCATCGGGCGAGATGGATTCGTCCTGCATTTCGGCCTCGAGCTCGGCGCGGCGCGCCTCGATCTCGCCAAGGCGGGCGGATTGCTCCTCGGTGAGCGCGGGCGGCTGCAGGATGGCACGGTAGAGGCCGTGGGCGGCGTTGTGGGCGTAGTTGCTGGCGATCGGCCTGATCCAGGCAAGGCCCGTCTCCTCACCGATGCGTCTCGCTTCGGCCTCCATGATGTCGCCGGCGAGACGGTGCGCGATCTCGGGATTGTTCCAGCGGTCGTTGCCGTCGGTGAAGAGGTCGCCATCGACCTTGCCGCCTGCCGCGCGATACCGCTCCTCGCCGACCAGAATCGCGATCGGATCGCTGGCCTTGAGCGTCTCATTGGCGATGACGCGGCGGATGGTGTCGGCCGTTACGTGGCCATTCTGGTAGCTGTTCCAGACCAGAAGCTGCTTGTCGTGGCTTTCGGTCGACGCATAGGCTTTGGCGATGTCGAGCGTGATCTCGCTTTTGCTCAAGGCGTCGAAGATCGGCGCTGCCAGCGAGGCGAGGCGCAGGCGCCCCTCGACGAAGCGACGTGTCACGCCGAAACGCTTTGCGACAGCATCGAGATCGCCGGTCGAGCCGATGAAGTGCTGAAAGGCGCGGCATTCCTCGGCGGGGGTCATCTTGAGCTGATGGAAGTTGGTCGCCGTGGACGTTTCGGACAATTCGGCATCGTCGCCGGTAAGGATCATGACGGGGACATCGAAATCGGCTTCCGAGATCGTACCGCGCTCGGCGAGCAGGCGAAGCGCGCGCCAACGGCGTCCGCCATCGAAGACCTCGAAGGTGCCGCGCGGCTTTTTGGCGGGCGTGACGAGCAGATTCTGAAGGACGCCCTTGGCCTCGATACTGGCGGCCATGGGTTCAATCTGAAGCTGTTCGTCCGGTGCGGTACGGACGTTGATCGGCGAGAGCCGCAGCTTGGCGAGTTTGATGGTCTGGATCACCGGGGTCACTCCTCTTGGCGTCCGGCAATTCCCGGACACCACCCCGTTCCCCCTTCCCTCTTTCCCAAGAGCGGCCTCGGTCGTTTGACCAAGGGCGACCCGCGCTCACCCAGGATCGGCGAGAATGCGCCCAAGGATGTCGGCGGCGATGCTCACCGGAAGGAACACCCGTGTCCGGTACTGAATGATCTCGGTGAAGCAGCCCAAGGATTTCAGCCAGGCGAGCTGATCCGACGGCGCCCCGACTATCTCGATGCGATGATTTCGGTTCACCATCGCGCGGCGGATCGTCATGGGGAATGGGCGGGCAACATCAACGCTTCGACCGGAATGGGCCGATTTGATGATGTCCGAGGGCGGCAGGTTCTCGGCGCGATCGATGCCGAGCTTGGTGAAAAGCTGGACAACGTGCTCGTCGAAAACGAGGCGGCCGAGCCAGCTATTTCCCGCTTTGTCAGCGATGCGGTTGACCACCAGATGATCGCTGGGCAGCGCCGACCAGATCGGCAGAAGCAAGCCGGTCGCGAGGCGGATCGTCTCGGTGTCGACCTTGTTCGCCGCTTCATCGGCTTCGGCCTGCCATTTCGCGCAGAAGGCGTCCCGATCGACTATTTTCCAGGCGCTCTCGAAGAGCTCATGCTCGCGGATATATTCCCGCCGGGTCGGCCTCGTCAGCTCGAAGCGCGGGATCGGCGTTCCGTCCTTCTCCTCCATGAGCGCTCGGGCGCGGGTCTGCAGCGCGACCATCCCCGACTTGGCGTTGAGCAGAAATACGGCGGTGCTATCGCTGTCGGCGATACGCAGCACGCGCTCCAAGGTGACAGGGGTCCGCCGCCGCGCGATCTCGATGGTCAGCAAGTGCGACGTCGCCCCGCTGACCGGGTCGGTCCGGAGCAGTGTGTCGTCGATCAAGGTGGCGGAATCGACGAGGATCGTCTCGACACCGACATCGAGCCGGCCAGCCTCCCTCGCCGCCGATACCCGTGTCTCGACCAGGGACAGAAACTCATCGAAGATGCTGTTCTGCAGGCCGATGGGAAGCGCGAGGATGCGATTTAGCCATCGCTGGATGGGCGGCAGTTCCTCTTTCAGGACGCCGTCCTTGTCGCAGAGCTCGAGACCGGTCCGATCCTCGAATTCCGAATGCGAGATGCTCTTGAGCTTGCCATCGACCAGCAAGTGGAACCACGTCACCAGCGCAGCGCAAGCATATTCGCTCTCCAGATTATCAGCCGGGTCGAAGAGATTCTGACCGCCGGTCTGGCGCTGACCCCGTGTGAGTGCGCCGAGGCTGTCGAGCCGCCTCGCAATCGTGCTGGTGAAGCGGAGTTCGCCTTTGCAGTCGGTCGTGACGGGCCGGAACAGTGGCGTGCTCGCCTGATGGGTCCGATGGGTTCGGCCAAGGCCCTGAATGGCGCGGTCCGCGCGCCAGCCCGGCTCGAGCAACAGATGGACGCGTTGCTCCTGGTTCGGCACGTCCATTGATGCGTGATAGGATCGCCCCGTCCCGCCGGCGTCCGAGAAAATGAGGACGCGCTTCAGCCCCTGCATGAAGGCCGCGGCCTCGGCCTGACTGGTACGGGTCGAACGGGTTTCCAGCTTCTGCCGGCCGTCGCCCGTCGAGATTAGGCGTTTTGTCCGCCCAGTGACTTCCGCGACACGATCATGCCCGAAATGCTCCAGGATGCCGTCGAGCGCCGACATGATCGGCGGCAATGCGCAAAGATGCTCGATCATCAGCGCGCGGGCAGCTTCGGCTTCGGGATTGTAGACGGGATTACCCGTCTCGTCCGTCATCGGCTCGGAGCGCTGCGTGCCTGTGTCGTCGGTGAAGACGCGCATTTGGCGAGTAGGGAAAGCGCGCTCGAGATAATCGATGACATATTCTTTGCAGTCGCAGTTTATGTCGAGCGTGGCGGCGGTAGGCGCAGGTTTCCTTCGGTTTTCCATGATTTCACTCCAGATAACTACGGTTCCGTCGACCTCAGCAAGTCGAAGGAGCCAACATGCGAACACGATCATCACTGCCGTTTCGGACTACCCCGCTCCGGGTCGAAGACCCGCCCAGTCACGGCGCTCTTCTCACCGCATTTCTCTCCTCTCTGTCCCTCGACGAGAAGTCAGGCTGTGCGGTTCTGTTTGGCGCGGCGGTCCGCCATTTCCTGCATTGGCTGGGCCTGCATAGGATCGCCATCCGCACGATTGACGATCGGGCTGTCCGGCGGTTCGAGAAGCATCGGTGCCGGTGTCACCGGTATTCGGCGCAGCAGCCAGTATATAAGGCGGACATTGCAGCGCGAGTCAGACGCTTCGTCCGCTTCCTGGAAGATCAAGGCTACGTCGAAGTCGACGACGGGATCGACGATCTGCCACGGCACCTCGCCGACTATTCCGATGCGATCGATCGCCTGCAACTTGCCGAGGGACCGGCACAGGCCTATCGGTCCGAGGCCGAGCATTTCGTGGCCTGGCTTCGCATGGCGCGGCGCCAATGGATCGATATCGATGACACGATCATCGACCACTATGCAGCGCATGATTGCCGATGCCCGGTCTGGCGCAAGCGGGGCAAGCTGGTCGCAACGGGCACCAAGCGGCGGCGGCGATGCGCACGGCACTTCGTCGAGTTCCTGCGAGGCCGGGGCGCCATCCCATCGGTTGAACCGGTGGCGGACGATGACCCGCACATGTCGGCTTACTTGGCATGGCTCAAGCAACACCGCGGCGCCACGGACGAGACGATCCGGCGCTACCGGACCGATATCAGACGGCTCATGCCAATGCTGGGCGAGCCTTCGCAATGGGATGCCGCCGGACTCAGGAGCGCATTCCAACGACGAAGCAAGGAGACGCCGGGCTCGGCATCGCTGCTCGTCACGATAATGAGGAGCTACATCCGGTTTCTGGTCGTGC
>NZ_JBGMOE010000165.1:0-49382 GCF_041424195.1 Tardiphaga sp.
ACTTGTCCTCGAGCTCGATCTCCTTGGCGACGGTGACGCCGTCCTTGGTGATGCGGGGCGCGCCGAACGACTTCTCGATCACGACATTGCGGCCCTTCGGACCGAGCGTGACCTTGACGGCGTTGGCGAGAATGTCGACGCCGCGCAGCATGCGATCGCGCGCGTCTCCGGAGAATTTAACGTCTTTGGCTGCCATGTGATGGTGCTCCTGAATTCCTGAAAGGTGAACTTAAAACGCTGTCATGACCGGGCTTGCCCCGGTGATGACAGCGTTTGTGGCGGGCGGCGTCGCTTAAGCGATCACGCCCATGATGTCCGACTCCTTCATGATGAGGAGTTCTTCGCCGTCGAGCTTGATCTCGGTGCCCGACCACTTGCCGAACAAAACCTTGTCGCCGACCTTGATGTCGATCGGGATCAGCTTGCCGGCTTCGTCGCGACCGCCAGGGCCGACGCCGACGACTTCGCCTTCCGACGGCTTTTCCTTGGCGCTGTCCGGGATGATGATGCCGCCCTTGGTCTTCTCGTCGGCGACGATGCGCTTGACGACGACGCGGTCATGCAGCGGGCGGAATTTGGTCTTGGCCATGGGATTGTCCCTTTGGGTTGCGATCTGGGTGCCATCACGGAGGCGGGCTGGAATCCAGCCGGAACGCTCGAGGCGGCCGGCTCATTCCCTTAGCAATCGCGCTCCGGGAGTGCTAATTGAGCGTCCGGGAGATATGACCAGACGCTTTTTGAGTCAAGCGAGGCCTTAAGGCCTTGGTGAGGCCAATATGGGATGATCTGGAAACCATAACGGAGCATCGGCGTAACTTGGCCGGCCTTATTGCTCCGTCAGGTGTTTTGCGCTTGGCTGCTGGGACGGGCAGTCGGGGAATTTGCTCAGGGGATGATATGATCAGGTCACGCTACGCCCGCACGATTGCCCATCTGGCGATCGTTTCAACTTTGGCGCTGTCATTGGGCGGGTGCGGCACGTCTGGTGGATTGGGCGGCTTCAGCTTTGGGAACTCGCAGCCGACACCGCCGCCCGAGCCTCCGCCGGCGCCGGAACTGCCAGCATCCATCCGCTCGGAGGAGCTCGTCGGCCGTTGGGGCCTGGCGTCCTACATGAATCCCAATGACCGCGTTCGCACCGAGAATGCCGCGCGTGGCCAGTGCAAGAACCCCTATATCATCGGTCAGGGCGCCACCGGCGGCGTTATGATGCATCTTGCCGACGAGGCGACGCCGCAGGAACTGCGCCTTAAGGGCAGTCAGAGCGGCAAAAACTACATCGGTCCGCCCGGCCCTGCCGGTGGCGAAAAGGACCGCGAGATCGTGTCTTTCGACGGCCGGGTGCTCGTCACACGCTTTATCGACAAGGACGCTGCCGTCCGTTACGGCAACATGGTCTATGTCCGCTGCGCGCCCAAGGCATGACCTGAGGCGTAGTGCGGGTCCCGCCATTCTGCTGACAATGTGAGATCATGCACCGATTGCGCGACCTTGTTTTCGGACCGGGCCGCGCGGTCCTCGTGCTGGCATTCACCCAGATCCTGACCTGGGGCATCCTGATCTATCCTCCGGTGCTGACCATGCCGCATGTCACGGCGGCGCATGGCTGGTCGCTGGCCTTCGGTATGGCCGGCTTTTCGTTGGGGCTGATCGTATCGGGGGTGTTGTCGCCCATCGTCGGCGGATTGATCGACCGGCACGGCGGCAATGTGGTGATGGCATCCGGCGCGCTGGCTGGTGCTTTGGGCCTCGCGCTGTTTTCGGTTGCCGATCATCCCGTGACCTATCTCGCCTGCTGGCTGTTGCTCGGCGCTGCGATGTCGGCGTCGCTCTACGATCCGGCCTTTGCGACGCTGACGCGGATCTTCGGGGCTTCGGCGCGGCGGCAGATCACCTTCGTGACCTTTGCGGGCGGCTTCGCCTCGACGGTCGGTTGGCCGGCGACCCATCTTCTGCTTGAGGCTGTCGGCTGGCGGGGCACCTATCTGGCCTTCGCAGCGATCTTCGCCTTTGTCGTTGCGCCGCTGCATGCCTTTGCCTTGCCGCGCCATGTTGCCGTTGCGCCTCTGCCCGTGGCGGATGCCGTTGTCGTCCCCCAGCAGGCAACCCTGCGCCCGCAAGGCTGGCCGTTCATCCTGCTGGCCGCGGCTTTCTCGCTTTACAGTTTCATTCTGTCGGGCGTGACGTCGAACCTCTTGGCCCTGCTGGAACGCGGCGGGCTCAGCGCTGCAACGGCGGTGACCATCGGCGCGATGTTCGGCCCGGCGCAGGTGGCATCGCGGCTGGCTGACTTCATGCTGGCGGGGCGCACCCATCCGCTGTGGATCGCGCGCGGGGCGGTGGTGCTCGTGGTGTCAGCCTTTGCGATGCTGGCCTTTGCCGGAATATCGTTTCCGCTGGCGGCATTGTTCGCCATCGCGTTCGGCGCCGCCAATGGCGTCATGACCATCGCGCGGGGCGCGCTGCCGCTTCTGATGTTCGGTCCGGTGGGCTATGGCCGTGTCATCGGCCGTATCGCGCGGCCGGCCTTGTTCGTGCAGGCTTTTGCGCCGTTCGTGGTGGCATCGGCGGTCGAGACGCTGTCCGACCGCACCGTCCTGCAACTGGGCACGATCGGTGCCCTGATCGTTCTGGGGTGTTTTCTGGCCATCCGTCCGCCGGGTGTCGCCACCCGGCGTTAGTCAGTCATCAACCTTAGCCGAACATCGCGTCGATATCGTCCTGCGAGGCATGGCCGATATCGCCATCCAGCTTCGGACCGTTCAGCAGCTTCTCGTCTTCGCCGCGCTCGTCGACCTTCGCCGGCGCGTGCGCCTTGATCTCGTCGACGCCACCCCAGATGTCCATCATCGCGGTGATGCGATTCTCAATGAACTTCATGGTGGTCATGACCTTGCTGATGCGCTGGCCGGTGAGATCCTGGAAGTTACAGGCTTCGAAGATCGCGACGACATTGTCGCCGATCTCTTCGAGCATCTGCTTCTGCTGGTCGGGCGAGGTTACCTTGCCGAGCGCTGTCGATGCGTTGTCGATGGCTTCGGCTGCGGCGAGGATCTGCTGGGTGGCTTCTTCGGTGCCGCCGACGACGGCGCCGAGTTCACCGTTGACCTTGGCCATTTCGTCGCCTTCGAAGCTCTTGCCATGAAGAACTGCGATTTCCTGCTTGGTGCGGGTAATGGCGTCGTGGATGAGGTCGAGTTCGATCTTCAGCTTTTCGCACTGCTCGATCTGTGCGCGATAGGTTGCGAGCAGGGACTGCGCTTCCGCGATTTGTTGATCGGCGGCGGCGCCGACCTGATCTGTCACGGCGTTGCGGCCCGGCGTTCCCATCTGCGCGCGGATCGCGCGGAGCTCGGCCATGATTTCGCGATGCATCGGCATTGGCTCGCTGCCTACAACTTCATTGGGCATAGGTGCGGTACCGAAAACTTCTTCAATGCGAAATCGCTTGCGACGAACAGACATCAGGTCCCCCAACGTTCAATCAATTCCCCGTTCGTATACGCATGAGTTTAACGTGAAGTTCACGCGGGAACTTCGTACCGATGCTCAAGTATCTCTGTGAGAACTGTTAGTTAACCATGGAGCCTTCGCGTTTAGTCAAAATAAACGCTACCTGACAGAACAGCGCCTTCTGACGATGTGGTGAATCCAAACGGCGATTGTGTTTACCAAACCGAGGCGATTTTAACCTTAAGTCGGAGTGTGCAAAGCGCTTCTCAGGTGAGAACGCGCACGACGAAACAGTGCAGAGTACGTCGATGTTCAAAAAGTTCTCTCTCACGCTTCTCGCCAGCGCGTCCTTCATCGGCGCTGGATTCCATCAGGCGCTTGCGGTGGAAGCCGCAGCGCCATTCGCCGAGCCTTCGGTGGTCTATGCGCAGCAGCCGCAGCGTCCCATGCAGCGCACGGCCTATGCCGAGCGCTCGCGCATGGGCGGTGGCTTCATCGAGTTTCTGTTCAGCGATGGTCCGGCACAGCAGGGCCAGCGTTATCAGCAACAGCCGGACTACTCCTACGAGCAGCGACGTTCGCTGCTGCCGCCGATGGATCCGCAACAGCGTGTCTATCGGCAGGAAGAGACGGCAGACGCTGCGCGTCCCGCGATGGACCCCAAGTATCAACCGCAGATGGTCGAGTATCAGGGCAGCGAAAGCGCCGGCACCATCGTCGTCGATACGCCGAACAAGTTCCTGTTTCTGGTGCAGGGCGGCGGCAGAGCGATGCGCTATGGCATCGGCGTCGGCCGGCCGGGCTTCACCTGGTCCGGTGTAAAGACGATCACGGCGAAGAAGGAATGGCCGTCGTGGACGCCGCCAAAGGAAATGCTGGCGCGCCGTCCTGACCTGCCGCGTTACATGGAAGGCGGTCCGGAGAATCCGCTCGGCGCCCGCGCGATGTATCTCGGCTCGACCCTGTATCGTATTCACGGCTCCAACGAGCCATGGACGATTGGCACCAATGTTTCTTCAGGCTGCATCCGCATGCGCAACGAGGACGTCATCGATCTCTATGGCCGAGTCGGTGTCGGTGCAAAGGTCATCGTGATCTGATCTTGCTTAACCTCTCCCCGCATAGCGGGGAGAGGTCGGCGCGTAGCGCCGGGTGAGGGGCGGGGCAGGCGCTCTCACCAGGACGGAGCCGTCGAATCCCTCCGTTACGGCATACCGTCTTTTGCTGCTAAAATCCGATCCGATAGTTGAGCGACCGAGGCCTTTATCGCGTGATGCCCCTCACCCGTCCGGCTTCGCCGGCCGACCTCTCCCCGCATAGCGGGGAGAGGTTAAGGGTGTGCCGCCCGATGATCAGGCGAAATCGCTGTCGTCGGAATCCATGTCCATGGAGTCGTAGTCGCCGTCGTCCTGGTCTTGATCCTGGTCCTGATCGGCGTCGGCCTGTGCCTGATCGAACGATCCGGCGCGGGAGCCGCTGGACGAGCCGATGTCATTGACGCCGGCCTGATTGGCGAGGCTGCCGCCGGACGAATCCGAACCTGAGCTCCAGGGGCTCCTGCTCTCGCTGGCATTGGCGGCGTCGCCGAAACCTTGCTGGTGGCTGCCGCCCATCATCGAACGGATACTGCCGAGCAGAAGCGAGCCGCCGACCACGCCGGCTGCGGCCGCCGCTGCGGTACCCAGAAACGAACCGCCACCGCCAGCCTGGGGCTGCTGCTGGCCGAACTGGCCCGGTCCCGGACCTTGGCCATAGCCGCCCTGGCCGTATCCGCCCTGGCCATAGCCAGCTTGCGGCTGCGGCTGGCCGAGGACCTGTCCGGTGTTCCAGGCAGCGCGGCTCGGTTCGGGCGGGCGTACGCTCGGCACGGAGCCGCGCGGCGGGTTGGGGTTCTGAGCCTGACCGAACAGGGCGTCACGCATCGAATCGAGAAAGCCGCCCTGCGGAGCCTGTTCGGGGGCGCCGTTACCTTCGAGCTGCTGGATGCGCTCATGGGCGCGCTTCAGCGCTTCGTCCTGCAGCAATACGGTCTGGACCAGCGCATAGAGCGCATTGGGCGCGCGGCGCTGGCCCTGCGCAATGGCGTCGAGGGCGTCCGGATCGCGTGGCGCGCCTTCAACCTTGCTGAGCCGGTCAAAGAGATCGTCAACCAGTTGGCGTTCTTGCGGTGTCATGGCGTCCTCTGTCTCAAAGCCGCGCCTCGAATAGCGCGCAGGAGATGTAATGACGCTTTGTGTCGCGAATAGTGCCCGCCGGATTAAATTTCGGTATGCGACAAAACGGCAGGTGACGGGCCTCACGCCTCGCGGGCATAGCGTGCGAGGTTGTGCTGCAGCAAGTCGAGCACCTGATCCCGTGCCGGATCGCGGGTCCCCCTGATCCAGGCTGCGGCGAGGGGCAGTCTGTTCATCGCCGCCATGCCCAGTGGCATATAGCGAACCCCGCGCGCGGGCATGCGCGAGGTCCAGCGCGGCACGATTGCCAGCCCGATCTCGGCGGCCACGAGATTGACGATGGTCTGCTTCTCGTCGGCAATCTGGACGACATTTGCCTGTAGTCCGGACTCTGCAAACAGCTTCATCGTCAGGTCGTGACTATGCGGCCGCGAACGTCGCTCCGGCACGATCAGCGGCTCGTCAGCAATGTCCGGGATCGACAGAGTCGCGCGCGATGCCAGCGGATGCCGTTCGGAGATGGCCACCACCGCCGTCTCGTGAAATAGAAACATGAATTCCAGCCGCTTGTCGGCGCTCTGAGGCGGCCGGACGAAAGCGAGATCGAGCCGGCCGGACAGCAGGCGAGGGAGCAGACGGATCGTCTTGTCCTCAACCAGCCTGATCGCGACGTCCGGAGCTTGCTCACGAAGATCGTGAAGCAATGCCGGAAGTAGTCCGGCGGCGGCGCTGTCGATCGCACCAACGCGGATCGTGGCGGCGCGGGCGCGCACGCGTTCGCGGAATGACGATGCGATCTCGTCGGCATGGGCGATGAGGTCGCGCGCCTGTTGCAGAAATTCGGCACCGTCGTCGGTCAATGCCACGCTGCGTGTGGTGCGCGTCAGCAGGCGCGTGCCGAGATCGTCTTCCAGCATGCGGATGGTGCGGCCGAGCGCCGACGGCATCATCTCGAGCCGCTGCGCGGCGCGGCCGAAATGCAGCTCGTCCGCCGCGACGACAAAACAGCGCAGCTGATGCAGGTCCATCGGTCCTCCCGGCGAACTCTTGTCGCCCGACAATCCATTATATCATTTATTTGCACAATCCAATGCGATTGAGCCCGGCGCGGCCGGCCTGCAGGGTGGGACTAATCAACTCAACCCAGCAGAGACCTCACCATGCGCGAATATTCCATCGCGGCCATTCCGGCCGACGGCATCGGCCCCGAAGTCATCGCCGCCGGCACCCGCGTGCTGGAAGCGCTGCAGAAGCGCGTCGGCGATGTCACTTTCAATGTCGAGACCTTCGACTGGGGCTCGGCCTATTACCGCAAGCACGGCGTGATGATGCCGGCCGACGGTCTGCCGAAACTGAAGAAGTTCGACGCGATCTATTTCGGCGCGGTGGGCGCGCCCGACGTGCCGGATCACATCACGCTCTGGGGTCTGCGGCTGCCGATCTGCCAGGGCTTCGACCAATACGCCAATGTGCGCCCGACCAAGATCCTGCCCGGCATCACCTCGCCGCTGCGCAACGTGAATACAGGCGATCTCGACTGGGTGATCGTGCGCGAGAATTCCGAAGGTGAATATGCCGGCTGCGGCGGCCGCGTGCATCGTGGACTGCCCGAGGAAGTCGGCACCGAAGTGTCGGTGTTCACCCGCGTCGGCGTGCAGCGGATCATGCGCTATGCGTTCAAGCTGGCGCAGTCGCGGCCGCGAAAACTGCTCACTGTTGTCACCAAGTCGAATGCGCAGCGTCACGGCATGGTGATGTGGGACGAGATTGCCGACGAAGTGTCGCAGGAATTCCCCGACGTCACCTGGGACAAAATGCTGGTCGACGCCATGACGGTGCGAATGACGCTGAAGCCGCAGAGCCTCGACACCATCGTGGCGACCAATCTTCACGCTGACATTCTCTCCGACCTCGCCGGCGCACTGGCCGGCAGCCTCGGCGTCGCGCCGACGGCAAATATCGATCCGGAGCGCCGATTCCCCTCGATGTTCGAGCCGATCCACGGCTCGGCCTTCGATATCACCGGCAAGGGCATCGCCAATCCCGTCGCGAGTTTCTGGACCGCGGCG
Organism: Tardiphaga sp.; assembly: GCF_041424195.1. Classification (NCBI taxonomy): domain Bacteria; kingdom Pseudomonadati; phylum Pseudomonadota; class Alphaproteobacteria; order Hyphomicrobiales; family Nitrobacteraceae; genus Tardiphaga; species Tardiphaga sp. The sequence goes on from NZ_JBGMOE010000165.1 coordinate 7,697, forward strand.
CAGATGCTCGATCATCTCGGCGAGCCGGATGCTTCTGCGCGGCTGATGCGTGCCGTGGAGAAAGTCTGCGAAGCCGGCATCATCACGCCCGATGTTGGCGGAAAGGCCACAACGAAAGAAGTGACCGACGCCGTGGTGGACGCGATCCATAGTTCGAACGTCTGACGCCATTTTCAATCGTCCCGGCCAATGCCGGGGCGATCAAACGACCAATAAAAACAACGAATTTCACCGGGAGAACCACATGAAACGCTCAGCCATACTGGCCACCGTACTTGCAATGGTGAGTTCAGCCGCGTTCGCGCAAAGCAACTATCCGAACAGGCCGATCACCATGCTCGTGCCGTTCGCGGCCGGCGGTGCCACCGACACGGTCGCGCGCGTCACCGCGGCGACCATGTCGAAGTTGCTCGGCCAGACCATCATCATCGAAAACGCCACCGGCGCCGGCGGCACCATCGCCGCGGCACGCGCGGCACGCGCAGAGCCGGACGGCTACACGATCCTGATCCATCACATTGGCATTTCGACGGCGGCAACGCTGTATCGCAAGCTGCCCTACGACACCAAGACCGCCTTCGCGCCGATCGGTCTCGTCACCAATGCGCCGATGACCATCATTGCGCGGCCGAACCTGCCGCCGAATTCGCTGGCCGAGCTGATCACCTATATCAAGGCCAACGGCGACAAGATGACCTTCGGCAATGCCGGCCTCGGCGCGGCCTCGCAACTCTGCGGCCTGATGTTCATGAATGCCATCGACAAGCAGATACTGTCGGTGCCCTACAAGGGCAACGGCCCGGTGATGAACGATTTGATCGCGGGCCAGATCGACCTCACCTGTGACCAGACGACCAACACCACCGGCCCGATCGCGGCGAAACTCGTCAAGAGCTACGCCATCACCACAAAGACTCGTCTGTCGTCCATGCCGGATCTGCCCACTGCAGATGAGGCTGGCCTGAAAGGCTTCGAGGCTGGCGCCTGGCACGGCATCTATGCGCCGAAGGGCACGCCGGATGACGTCGTGCAGAAACTCGCCAAGACGCTGCAGGAATCGCTGCGTGATCCCGAGCTGATCAAGCGCTTCAACGACATCAACACCGATCCCGTACCACAGGATCAGGCCACGCCGCAGGCGTTGAAGAAGCAGCTCGACAGCGAAGTCGACCGCTGGGCGCCGATCATCAAGGCGAGTGGACAGTTCGCCGACTAACGCGCCAGCGTGACGTTGTTCGCTGCCAGCAACTGCGCGAAGGCATCGCTTGCGAGATATTGGTATTCGCGCTCGCGCTGGTCGGTGAACGGATCGAGGTCGATCAGGATCTCATCGACATGGCCCGGATGGCACATCACCAGTCCGCCGTCCGGGAGGCCGTCGAGGAAGCCGGCCATCAGCGCACCGAAGTCGGTTTGCCTGGTGAAATCATAGGCGCCGGCGAATCCCCGATTGAACGGCACGCCGGCGCGCGTCGCACGCCGGCGAAACGTGGCGCTGAGCGTGTCGAGCAACAGCGCCTTCGGATTATCGAGGCGTTGGCCCAAAGGCAGCACGCGGCCGGACTGCCGCACCCAGGCCCTTGGCGCGTTTTTCTTCACTGATGCGAGGATCGCGTCGCGCACCTGCGGGAAGGTCTGCACGTGCTGGTGCCCGTCGACATAGTCAGGGGCGCGCCCGAACAGGGCCGCAAACTTCGCGATCTGCGCCGTCAGCTCGGTTTCGATGGCCTCGCGATCGAGTTTTCGCAGCAGACTGAAACGCAGCATTCTGCCGAGTGGCAGAAAAAGCTCATCGCGCAGCGGCCGGTAGTGCATCGTCAGCGGATGAAACGGCGCGGTCAGCGTCGCGTGGAGTCCGATCCCGCAATTCGGGTTCTTCGCGACCGCGTCCTGCAAGGCGCTGACGTCATTGCGGGTGATGGCGGGGCCGACAACCATCACCGAAGTCGCATTGAGACGTCCAAGCGTGATGAGTTCACGGATGCCCTGATTGACGCCGGGGCTGATGCCGTAGTCGTCGGCGCAGAGTGTGATGCGGCGCAGGGCTGCGCCGGTCATTCGGCGGCGGTCCGGTCGGTGGTTTGCACGGCGCTGTCGGAGGCATTGCGCTTCACGCTGTGTTCGGCGACGAAATAGATCGGCCGCGCCTTCAGCTCGGAGAGGATCTTGCCGATATATTCGCCGAGCACGCCGATCATGATCAGCTGCACGCCGCCGATGGTCATCAGGCCGACGACCAACGACGGATAGCCCGGCACGGATTTGCCGGAGATCATCGTCTCCCACAGGATCGACAGACCGAACAGGAACGCGCCGAAGGCGAGCAGCAGCCCGAGCAGGCTGGCGAAACGCAGCGGCGCGACGGAGAACGAGGTCAGTCCTTCGATCGACAGGCCGATCAGCTGTTTCGGATTGAACGAGGTGACGCCGTGTTCGCGCGCCGCCGGCTCATAGTCGACGCGCAGCTGGCGGAAGCCGATCCAGGTGGCCAGTCCCTTGAAGAAGCGGTTGCGCTCCGGCAGCTGGCGCAGCGCCGCAGCCGCACGCGGCGACAGCAAACGGAAGTCGCCGGCGTCTTCCGGAATCTTTTGCCGCGCGCCCCAGTTGATCAGCGCATAGAAGCCGCGCACGGCCTGACGGCGCAGGAAGGATTCGTTGTCGCGATGGGCTTTGGCCGTGTAGACGACGTCATAGCCTTCGACGATCCAGTGGCGCACCAGCTGTTCGACCAGCGATGGCGGATGCTGGCCGTCGCCATCCATGAACAGCACGGCGCCCTTGGTGACATGGTCGAGCCCCGCCATCAGCGCGGCTTCCTTGCCGAAATTGCGCGACAGAGACACGACCTGAACGTCGAGCGACGTGGCTTGCAGGCTGCGCGCGATCGCTAGCGTGCCGTCGGCGCTGCCATCATCGACATAGACGACTTCGCAGGCGAGGCCGTGGCGTTCCTTCAGCGTGGTCGCGAGCGCGGCCAGCCGCTCATGAAACAAGGCGAGGCCGGGCGCCTCGTTGTAGACAGGCACAACGATCGACAGACCTTGCGCCGCGGCGGTCGCGGCATCGGTCGACAGGCTAGAGACGTCGCTGCCCAGCATCATCGATCAGATTCCAGTATCCAAAACAGGCTCATGACTCATATGGTAATCAGCCCGTGCGCTCGCCAGCAAGGCGAAACGCGGCGCTGCGCATTACTGCCGCAGGAAGGCCTCAAGTTTGGCGAACAGCGGATTCTCGCGATCCATCACATAGTCGAGCGATGCGACCGAGACGGTATCTGCGCCATTGGCACGCAGGAAGCTGCTGAGTGCATAGAGCTGCGTCGGCGGGCAGTGCAGGGTGATCATGCCCGATGAGGTCGGGCCGCCGAACGGCGACACGACGCCGAAGCGGTTATGTGCCTCGGTGAGCAGCGCCTGATTGCAACCGGCAAAGCGCGTGCGCACTTCCTTGTACTTGCTGGCGCGGGCGCGTGCGGCGATGTGATCGAGAATGATGCTCGCGGTTTCACGCGCCTGGGGCGACCAGTCGGCGGCGCGCGACGCGACGAGATTGGCCTGGCTGCGCAGGATCACGCCGTCATCGAGCACCTTGAGGCCGTTGGCGACGAGAGTCGCGCCGGTGGTGGTGATGTCGACGATCAGTTCGGCGGTGCCGGTCGCAGGTGCGCCTTCGGTGGCGCCGGCGCTTTCGACGATGCGGTAGTCGACCACGCCGTGTGACGCGAAGAAGTTGCGTGTCAGGTTGATATACTTCGTGGCGACGCGCATGCGGCGATTGTGCTGCGCGCGGAATCCGGTGGTGACGTCGTCGAGATCGGCCATGGTGCGGACGTCGATCCAGGCCTGCGGCACGGCGACGACCACATTGGCGCTGCCGAAGCCGAGGCCTTCGATCAGTGCAACTTTCTTGTCGGCGTCGGGGATGCTCTCGCGCAGCAGATCTTCGCCGGTGATGCCGAGATGCACGGCGCCGCGCGCCAGGTTCGAGGCGATCTCGCTGGCCGAGAGATAGGCGATTTCGACATTGTCGAAGCCGGCAATGGTGCCGCGGTAATCGCGCACGCCGCCCGGCTTCGCCAGCGTCAGGCCGGCGCGGGTGAAGAAGGCTTCGGCGTTTTCCTGCAGACGGCCCTTGGAGGGAACAGCGAGGACGAATGGTGCGGTCATGACGCACTCCCGGAAACGAGCGCCGAGGAGGCGTGTTGGGTCAAGGTTTCGATCCAGACCGAGAAGCCGACCGCCGGGATCGGCGTGGCGGCTCCGAGCTGCGTCAGCAGCCCATCATAGCGGCCACCGGCGACCAGCGGCTCGGTGCCATTGCCCTTGCGGTGCAGTTCGAATTCGAAGCCGGTGTAGTAATCGACGCCCCGGCCGAACGAGGTCGAGAAACGCGTCCTGCTGGTGTCGATACCGCGCGCCGCCATGAAGCCGATGCGGCTTTCGAATTCGTCGATGGCGGCCGTGATATTGAGCTTGGCATCGGAGGCGAGCTTGCGCAGTTGCTGCAGGGCGTCGTCGGGATCGCCTGAGATGGCGAGGAAGCGCTTGATCAGCACCAGCGCATCTTTCGGCAGCGCGCCGCCTTTCAGCGTCGACTGTTCGAGGAAGCGGTCGGCGATTTCTGCCACCGAACGGCCGCCAACATTGGTGGCGCCGGCAATCGACATCAGGTCGGTGACCAGTGCCAGCGCCGCCTTGCGGTCGGAGCCAGCCAGGGCGGCGAGCACGCCTTCATATTCGTTGCGCACCGGCGATTCCGCGAGGGTCAGCCGGTCGAGATCGTGGGTCAGGCTGATTTTGCGGTTGAAGTCCTTCATCAGCCGCCGCTTCCACACCGGATAGAGGTCGAGCGCCTCGATCAGCGCCGCGAACAGCGCGACGTCGCCGGTGCGGATTTCGATATCGCTGAGGCCGAAGGCTGCCGTCGCCTCGAGACCCAGCGCCAGCATTTCGGCGTCGGCGGCGGCGCGGTCCTGACGGCCGAAGGATTCGATGCCGGCCTGCTGAAATTCGCTGGGCGTGCCCTGCCGATAGCGGAACACCGGGCCGAGATAGCTGAAGCCCGCGGGCTGGCCGGCCTGCGGTGAGGCGAGATAGTCGCGCGCCACCGGGATCGTCAGATCCGGGCGCAGGCACAGCTCTTCGCCAGACGCATCGGTCGTCAGATACAGGCTCTTGCGGATGTCTTCGCCGGACATGTCGAGGAACGGGTCGGCCGGCTGCAGGATCGCCGGCTCGGCATGGGCATAGCCAGCCTCGGCAAATGACAACAGCAGCGCATCCGCCCAGGCAGCGGATCCGGTCGCGCGAGGGGCGGCGGGTTTGGTCATCTCGAAGTCCAGCAATCTCAACAGAGTGGTCGTTGGCGCAGCCCATAGCATGGCGGTTGCGACGTTTCGACCACCATCGCCCGGCTGCCTTAATGTCAGGTCATGGCAGCGGGTTATTTGCCTACTTGGTTACCATTCCAGTCACCAAGGGCCGTCTGCACCAGCGCCAGCGCCGCGACGGCCGCCGTATCGGCCCGCATGATCCGCGGTCCGAGCGCCAGCCGCAGGATATTGGCCTGTTTCAGCAGCAAAGCCCGTTCTTCCTCGGCAAAGCCGCCTTCCGGGCCGATCAAGACGTCGATTCCGGCTGAGGCGGCCTCCCGGGCGCCGGTCAGCGCGGCCACGGGATCGGCCACTTCAGCGGCCTCGTCGCAGAAGATCAGCAGTCGGCTGGCATCCCGCTGGTCGAGATATTTGGGCAGGTTCAGCGGTTCGGCCACAGTGGCCACGCTCAGAATCCCGCATTGTTCGGCCGCCTCGACCACATTGGCCCGCATCCGCTCGGTATTCACCCGGCTGGCCTGGGTAAAGCGCGTCATGACCGGCTGCAGCGCCGCCGAGCCCATCTCGATGGCTTTCTGCACCATGTAATCGAGCCGGGCATGCTTCAGCGGCGCGAACACATAGGTTACGTCGGGCAGGCGATCCTGCGGCCGCGTTTGCGCCAGCAGGGTCAGGCGGTCTGCCCGCTTGCCGCCGGAAATGGCGGCCTGCCATTCGCCGTCCTTGCCATTGAACACCAGCACCGAGGCGCCGGCGCTGAGCCGCAGCACATTGCCGAGGTAATTGCTCTGGTTGCGGTCGAGCGAAATGGTCGCGTCGGCTGCAAAAGGCGCATCGACAAACAGGCGGGGACTGCGGAAATCGGCTTGCGGCATCGTTCATGTTCCATTCAGAGGGCGAGCTTTAGCCCAACTGCGACGAATTATCATGCGGGATCGCGGGTTTGCGCCGTGCTGCCGCCCGAATCCCCGTGCTGTTGGTGGGTTGTTAAGGCTTGGCAGGAATCGTAGAAAGTCCTGAATCAGGATGGGCTTCGCCCCCGTTCAGTCGGGGCACTGAGCTGCCGGAGGAATATCTGTGATCATCCGTCGTTTGATTGTGCCGCTCACCATGGCTGTCTTCGCCATGCAGGCTATCGAAGTTCATGCGCAGGGCGCGTTTCCCGCGCCGTTGCCGGGCAATAGCGCTGCTGCGCCTGCCAGCTCGTCGCCGTTCCCGCCGGTAAATGGCGCGCCGGCGGCTTCGCCATTTCCGCCGGTCAATGGTGCCGCGGCTGCGCCCAGCGCGTTTCCCTCGAATGGCGCAGCGCCAATCGGTGGCGGCGGCTTCGGCGCCCCCCCGCCGCAGCAGGCGGGTCCGCCCGGCGGCGAAGATTGCATGAAGGGCTTTCTGCCCTTGCGTCAGGACGCCGAAAAGAAGGGCGCTGCCATCAAGGCTGCGAGCGAGCGTCGCGCGCCTCCGGACGAGGCCTGCAAGCTGATCACTTCTTTCTCGCAGACCGAAGTCAAGATGATCAAATACATCGAGGCGAATGCGCAGAAGTGCGGCATTCCACCGAATGTCGGCGAGCAAATGAAGACCGGCCACAAGAACACCGAAGGCATGCGGCAGAAGGTCTGCAGTGTTGCCAGTCAGCAGCAGCGTGGTGGTGGCCCGGCGGCTGCACCGCGCCTCAGCGACGTGTTGGGCTCCTCGGCCTCGCTGCCGGAAGCGAACAATGCGCGCAAGAGCGGCGGCACCACCTTCGATACGCTGAACGGCAACGTGCTCACCCGATGATCGGGTGGCAGATCATTCTGTTCCAATGAGCGACGCGGCCGCCCGCGTTGCGGATGCGACCGGCAACTGGGTCGATCGCTCGGCGCCGTTGTGGTCGCGGCCCTATCTGCGGCTGTCGCGCTTCGACCGTCCGATCGGCTCATGGTTGCTGCTGATGCCATGCTGGTGGTCGGCGGCACTTGCCTCCGGCACGGCGCACGATATCCATCAATTGCCGAGGATGATCGTGCTGTTCTTCATCGGCGCCTTCGTCATGCGCGGCGCCGGCTGCACCTGGAACGACATCACCGATCGCGACCTCGATGCGAAGGTCGAGCGCACGCGCTCGCGGCCGATCCCGGCCGGGCAGGTCACGGCGAAACAGGCTTTTGCATTTCTGGTGCTGCAGGCGCTGATCGGCCTCGTGGTGCTGCTGCAATTCAACACCTTCGCCATCGCCACGGGTATCGCTTCGCTGGGCATCGTTGCCGCCTATCCCTTCATGAAGCGCATCACCTACTGGCCGCAAAGCGTGCTCGGCCTCGCCTTCTCGTGGGGCGCGCTGATGGGCTTCGCCGTGGTGTTCGGCCGCATCGATGCGACGGCGCTGCTGCTTTATGCCGGGTCGATCTGCTGGGTGATCGCCTATGACACGCTCTACGCCCATCAGGACACCGAGGACGACGCACTGATCGGCGTGAAGTCCACCGCGCTGCTGTTTGGCGAACGCACGCGTCAGGCATTGATGCTGTTCTACGGCGCGGCGGTGTTGCTGATCGGCGTGTCGCTGCTGCTGGCCGGTGCACGCTGGCCGGCATGGCTCGGCCTCGCGGCGTTCGCACTGCATCTGGCCTGGCAGGTCGCACGCACCGATATCAGCGACTCCGCATTATGCCTGCGGTTGTTCAAATCCAACCGCGACGCGGGGCTGCTGCTGTTTGCAGGATTGCTTGTGGATGCCATCATGCGTGCGGCGTAATCGCGCCGCCTGAAGCATTGATGGACCCACAGAGATGGACGTCGCGCAGCTCAAGACACTCATCCACGTGGCCGAACTGGGCAGCCTGAGCAAGGCCGCCGATCGCCTGCGCATCGCGCAGCCAGCCTTGAGCCGGCAGATCAGATTGCTGGAAAAAGAGCTCGGTGCCGTGCTGTTCGAACGGCACGGGCGCGGCATGGTCATCACGGAGATCGGCCGCGAAGTTCTCAACCACGCCACCCGCGTGATGACCGAGCTCGATGCCATCCGCAATGTTGCCTCGGAGGAAAGCGCCTCGTTCAAGGGGCTGGTCTCCATCGGCACGACGCCGACGGTGGCGGAGATCGTCACCGTTCCCCTGGTCAAGAAGATCAAGGACGTGCATCCGCACCTCTCGATCCGGTTGTCATCGGCGTTTACGGGCCATCTGCTCGACTGGCTGCAGCGCGGCGAGCTCGAACTCGCCGTATCTTATGATCCGCAGCCTCTGCGCTCGCTCCGCATCGTGCCGGTCATGATGGAGAACCTGTTATTCGTCAGTGCCGGCAGCAGGGGATTGCGGATGGATCGCCCCGTTCCTTTCGCGGCGCTAGCTCACGAAGAGCTGGTTCTCCCCAGCCTGCGCCACGGCTTGCGCGGGATCATGGAAGAATGCGCGCGGCAGGCCGGCATCCAATTGCGCGGCACCGTGGAGGCGGACTCCTTCGGCGCGATGATCGATCTGGTGCGCAATGGCGTCGGCTCCACCGCGCTTCCGCTCGGGCCGATCCACGCGCTGGTCGAGAGCGGCGTGCTCTGTGCGGCGCCATTGGTCGATCCCACACCCGCGCGCAAGCTGGTGCTGGCCTATCCGGCAGACCGCTCGGTCAGCGCGGCGGCGCGTTTTGTCGGTGATACATTCACGGAGATCGCGGCCGATCTCGTCGCCCGGAATATCTGGGTCGGCCACATGATCGATCCCCGGAAAGTGTAGCTGCGTCGCACCATTCGCGCGCGACTGATGTTGCAACGCCAGAGATCAAATCTCGGCATATCTCCTTATGCAAATCGGTATGCGATGCGCCGTCTGCTTTAAGGTAAGCCTGACGCCGCGCATGTTGCGAGCAATGGAGACTGGAATGACCGATGCAGGGCCCATGCCCGGTTCACAGGTGGATTGGCGGCACGATGTGTTCCGCATCCTGAAGGAGGCCGACGTCAAGCATGTGGTCTATGTGCCCGACGCCGGTCATTCGACGGCGATCCGTCTCGCCGACGAGGACAATGCGATCAATTCCGTGGTGCTGACCACCGAGGAAGAGGGCATCGGTTATCTCGCAGGCGCCTGGCTCGGCGGCGAGCGCGGCGCGCTGCTGATGCAGTCGAGCGGCGTCGGTAACTGCATCAACACACTGGCGCTGCAGGCCTGCACGCGCTTTCCGCTGCTGATGGTCGTGACCATGCGCGGCGACTGGGCCGAGTTCAACGGCTGGCAAAACCCGATGGGGCAGGCGACGGAGAAGGCGCTTAACCTGATGGGCGTGCTGACCTGGCGCGCCGACGAGCCGCAGGATGTTGCGCCGCTGTTGCATGGCGCTGCATCGATGGCATTCAATGGCGATGCAGCCTGCGCATTGCTCCTGGGGCAGCGTTTGATTGGAGAGAAGCAGTGGGTCAAGTAAACGCAGGCGGCGCGCTCGATCGCCGCGAGGTCGTGCAGAAGCTGCTGGCCGGCCGCAAGGATCTGCTTGTTGTCACCGGCCTCGGCTCACCATCCTATGACGTGATGGCGGCCGGCGATCACGACAACAACTACTATCTCTGGGCGGCGATGGGCAGTGCGGCCATGGTCGGCCTTGGCTTGGCCACGGCGAAGCCGGATCATTCGGTTCTGGTCATCACCGGCGATGGCGAGATGCTGATGGGGATGGGCGGGCTCGCCACCATCGCCACCCGCAAGCCGGCCAATCTCACCATCGCGATTCTCGACAACGGGCATTTCGGCGAGACCGGCATGCAGGTCAGCCACGCGGGTCTAGGCGTCAATCTCGATCGCGTGGCGCAGGCCTGCGGCTTCGGGTGGACGCGCGAGATCCGCGACATGGCCGGCGTGGAGGATCTGCGCAGCCGACTGTCGTCACGCGATGGCGTCAAGCTCGCGACCATCAAGGTGAAAGCCGAAAACCCGCCGCGCGTGCTGCCGCCGCGCGATGGCGTCTATGTGAAGAACCGGTTCCGCGCAGCGCTCGGACACACGCCGCTCTGAACAAAGGGAAGGGCGTTCATCCATATGGATGGATGCCCTTCTGACGATCGCTGGAATACCCAATGCTGGAAAACCAGTGTGGGAAACAAAAACATCATCAAGGGTAGGGAAACAATGGCGAGCAAGATCACGCGCCGCACGTTCTGCCGCACGGCGGCCGTTGCGGCGTCCAGCATGATGATTCCGGGCACCCTTGCCTGGGCACAGGCGGACCTGCCGAAAAGCCCGATCACGCTGATCGTGCCTTTCGCGGCCGGCGGGGCCACCGACATTGTCAGCAGGCATGTCGCCAGAAAGGTCTCCGATCAGCTCGGGCAAACGATCCTCATTGAAAATGTCGGCGGCGCTGGCGGCGTGGTCGGTGCCACGCGGGTCGCGCGCGCCAAGCCCGATGGGCTGACGCTGCTGATGGGCACCATCTCCACCCACACTATCAACCCGCTCATGGCGAAGGTGCCGCCCTACGATCCGGTGAAGGATTTCACGGCGATCTCGATGCTGGTCACGGTGCCCAATGTGCTGATGGTGTCCAAGCAGGTGCAAGCGACCACCGTCAAGGAACTGATCGCACTGCTCAAGGCCGATCCGACCAAATACAGCTATGGGTCGTCCGGGGTAGGCACGCCGCCCAATCTGTCGGGAGAACTGTTCAAGGTGCAGGCGGGCGTGAAGATGGAGCACGTGCCCTATCGCGGCGGCGCGCCGGCCATGAACGACCTGATGGGCGGACAGATCCCCGTCCTGTTCGACGTGCTCAGCGGCGCAGCACCCTTCATCAAGGCAGGCTCGATCCGCACGCTGGCTGTCACCACCAAGAAGCGGTCGCCATCCTTCCCCGATATTCCGACCATCGCCGAGTCCGGCCTGCCTGATTACGAGACCTATACGTGGAACGCGGTGTTCGGCCCGCCCGGCATGGCGCCGGCGCTCGCGGAGCGGTTGAGTGCGGAGTTTCGCAAGGCCGTCGCCGATCCGGATGTGGCGAAGCAATTGCGCGAGCTGAGCGGCGATCCGGTGGGCTCGACCGGTGCCGAGCTCGAAGCACAGGTCAAGGCCGAGGGCGTGAAGTGGGGCCCGATCATTCAGGCTGCGGGTTTGAAGGCTGAGTAACCCGCGAAAGGATAGTCGTTGACCTCTCCGAAGACCGATCACGCCGCATTTCTGGCGGCCGTGGCCGCAGTTACTGGCGGCAAATATGTTCGCACGGGTGCGGATGCCGACCCCTATCAGCAGGATTGGCGTGCGCGCTATCGCGGCGCTGCCCTTGCGGTAGCGCTGCCGGGAAATACCGAGGAGGTGGCAGCGCTGATGGGCGCCTGCCGCCGCTTCGGTGTCGCCGTCGTGCCGCAGGCGGGCAATACCGGCCTGACCGGAGGCGCGGTCGCGCCGGACGGGTTGGACTGTCTCATCATCAATGTCTCGCGCCTCAATCGCGTGCGCGCGATCGATCCGCTGAACAATGCGATGACACTGGAAGCCGGCTGTATCCTCGCAGATGTCCGGGCCCTTGCCGAACAGCACGACCGTCTGTTTCCGGTATTGCTCGGCAGCGTCGGCAGTTGCGAGATCGGCGGGCTGATCTCCACCAATGCCGGCGGCACCGGCGTGCTGCGCTATGGCAATATGCGCGAGCAGGTGCTGGGCCTTGAAGTGGTTCTGTCCGACGGGCGGATCTGGAATGGGCTGAAGGCGCTGCGCAAGGACAATACCGGTTATGATCTGAAGCAGCTCTTCATCGGTGCCGAGGGAACGCTCGGCATTGTGACAGCCGCGGTGCTCAAGCTGCACCCGAAGCTGACGGCATCGGCCACCGCCATGGTGTCGCTCCGTACGGTCGGCGATGCCGTGAAACTGTTGCAGCACATCCAGCAGGCGACGGGCGCGCGGCTCGAAGCCTTCGAGCTGATGTCACAAAGCCAGTTGCAGATCGTGCTGCGTCACAGCACCCGGCATGCCAGCCCGATGGCCGGCGATGATCCCTGGTATGTGCTGCTCGAACTGGCCGACAGCGCCGCCGACTGGGAGCCCGTTGAGCGTCTCGAGCGTGCTCTGGCGTCGGCCATGGAGCGCGATCTGATTGTCGATGCGGTGATCGCCAGCGATCAGGCCAAGGCCGACCGGATCTGGAACCTGCGGCACACGATTTCGGAATCGAACAAGCGCGAGGGCTTCACCGTGTCGAATGACACGTCGGTGCCGATCTCCGCGCTGCCGGATTTCATCGACCGCGTGACGCTTCGCTTGCAGAAGACATTTCCGCGGGCGCAGGTCGCTCACTGCGGCCATGTCGGTGACGGCAATGTCCATGTCATTATCGTCTTTCCTCACGACATAGGTGATGCCGATGTGCGTGAGGCTGCGGCGGGCGAGGCCAATACGATCGTGCATCAGGAAAGCGTTGCGTCAGGCGGCAGCATCAGTGCCGAACACGGCATCGGCCGCATGCATATCGATCGACTTCCGCTTTATGCGTCGGACGTCGAGCTCGATCTGATGCGGCGTGTGAAGCTTGCGTTCGATCCCGATCGGATGATGAATCCGGTCAAGGTCTTGCGATTACCGTGAGTGAAGCGGCAGGAAATCCTGCCTGCTTCCTAATGTCGCGCGATGATCTCGCGCTCGCCTCTGTAGATGCCGGCTTCGCCGAGCAGTCCGCCGGGACGACGACGCACCAGAAATTTCGGGCGGCGTTCGCGGATCGCGTTGCGGCGGCGACGACGCTGCGATGGTTCACAGGTCTTCTCCTCGGGCAATTGCGGAAGCGCGAAGATCTCGCTCCACATCTGCCAGGCCATATCGATTTCTTCGCGGTCGGAACTGACCAGCAATGGAATCGACAGTGATGGATCGCGATGCGCGAGCATCAGCATCTTGCCGTCGTCGAGACCGCGCAGGGTGACGCCGAGAAAGTCGCTGACGCGCACATTGATCGCCATGCGCATGCCGCTGACGGCCCGATGCAGGACGACCCGGGTACGATGCAGTTCGATATGGCGGACCGCTCCGTCGGCGCGGGTATCATGCGCCTCGAAACGAACCGGAAGTGAATGGGGATCGAGCCGCAATGCGCTGCTCGATCCCGGGGCATGGGCCCCACCTGTCGCTGTTTGATGCCTCACGGCTTTTTATCTCCCCGCCGGAATTATGTTCCCGGTCGATGGAGAGAGCTTGCCAGAGCCGGTTCGGAATCGGCTTAAAAAGCCTGGTTAATCGAATCCGACTGCCCTTCATGATTGACAGAAGCTTGGCAGGCATGATTGACGAACCGTTGCGAGAGCCCTGAAATTCTTTCCTTTTCGGCCCGGCAAATGCTTGAAGTCCCTGTGAAATAAGCACATCTCTAGCAGCGGCCACCGCCGCTTCGGATCTGTTGAAATCGTCTCTCAATGTTGGGATTTTGTTCGTGAACTCTTCACCAAACGCATCGTCGTCTGTCTCCACGAAATCCGACAATTCCGATCTGCTCGATCAGTCCGTACTCTCCACGCTGGCGCAGCGTCTCGTCGAGGCTGCCAGGAAGGCCGGCGCGGATGCCGCGGATGCGGTCGCGGTGCGCGGGGTGTCGCATGGCGTCGAAGTGCGCGATGGCAAGGTCGAAGCCTCCGAGCGTTCGGAAGGCGACGATATGGGATTGCGTGTGTTCGTCGGTCGCCGTCAGGCGGTGATCTCCACCAATGACATGTCCGGCGACAATGTCGCGCAACTGGCCGAGCGTGCTGTCGCGATGGCGCGCGTCGCACCTGATGATCGATATGTCGGCCTTGCGGATCCCGCGCTGCTCGCCCGCGATTTTCCGAAGCTCGATCTGCTCGATCCCGTCGTGCCGTCGGTGAGCGAACTCGAACGCCGTGCGGTGGAAGCCGAAGCGGCGGCGCTCGCGGTGAAGGGCGTGACCAAGTCCGGCGGCGCATCGGCGTCCACCGGCATCGGCGGCATGGTGCTTGTGACCTCGACCGGTTTCCACGGCTCCTATCTGCGATCGAGCCAGGGCGTCTCGATGACTGCCATCGTTGGCGACGGCACCAATATGGAACGCGACTACGCTTTCACCTCGGCGCTCCATGCGTCCGATCTGGAGTCGCCGGCCAGCGTCGGCAAGCTCGCGGGCGAACGTACGGTGGCGCGGGCCAATCCGCGCAAGGTGCCGACCTGCAAGGTGCCGGTGGTGTACGATCCGCGCGTTTCGAACTCGCTGGTCGGTCACGTCATCGGTGCCGCCAATGGCGCGTCCGTCGCGCGCAAGACCACGTTCCTGAAGGACAGTCTCGGCAAGCAGTTGTTCAGCAGCAATATCCGCATCATCGACGATCCCCTGCGCGTGCGCGGCCTGCGCTCGCAGTCCTTCGATGCCGAAGGTGTTGCGACGAAGCAGCAGGCGATCATCGATGGCGGCGTGCTCACGACGTGGTTGCTGGATTGCGCGACCGCGCGCGAGCTCGGCATGACGACCACAGGCCACGCCCATCGCGGCGTGTCGTCGTCACCATCGCCCGGCGCGTATAACCTGCACATGGAAGCGGGCGATGTGAGCCCCGAAGACCTGATCGCGGATATCAAGGAAGGCTTTTACGTCACCGACCTGATCGGCTCCGGTGTCAATGGCGTGACCGGCGACTACAGCCGCGGCGCCGGCGGATTCTGGATCGAGAACGGCAAGCTGACTTACGCGGTGAGCGAGATCACCATTGCCGGTCATCTGTTCGAGATCTTCAAGTCGATGACGCCGGCGAACGACCTCACTTTCAAATACGGCGTCAACGCGCCGACCGTGCGCGTCGAGGGACTGACGATTGCCGGACGCTGATCTCGATACAGACAAACGGCTCGCGCACGATGTTGCCCTGATGGCGGACACAGTGCGGGCGGCCGGCGAGCTCGGCCTCGCAATGTTCGGTACAGAACTCAGGAAATGGACCAAGGGCGAATCCTCCCCTGTCTCGGAAGCGGATATCGCCGTCAACGATCTGATCGAGAAGCGGCTCCGCGCGGCGACCCCTGGTTATGGCTGGCTCTCCGAGGAAAGCGCGGACGATGCGACACGGCTCGGCAAGCGTCTGACCTGGATCATCGATCCGATCGACGGTACCCGCAGCTATCTCGCCGGGCGCGAGGACTGGTGCGTCTGTGTCGCACTGGTCGAGGATGCCCGGCCTGTGATGGCAGCGGTATTCGCACCATCCACAGATGAATTTTTCCTGGCGGTCAGGGGGCAGGGTACCACCTGCAACGGCGTTCCGGTTGGGGCGACCATGGGCACAGAGATGGATTTCTCCCGCGTGGCCGGTCCGAAGCCGCTGGTCGAGCGAATGGTCCATCCCAGGGAAGATATCACCCTCTATCCGCGAATCGGCTCGCTGGCGCTGCGGTTGTGCTGGATCGCCAATGGCCGGCTGGATGCGGCTTTTGCCGGGGGGCAGAGCCGGGACTGGGATCTGGCCGCCGCGGATTTGATCGTCCACGAAGCGAATGGTAAGATGACCGAGCTTTCCGGCGAACCGATCCTTTATAATCGCCGGGAAGTGACGCACGGATTGCTGGTCGCAGCGGGGGCCGAACGTCATGCTTACATCGTTGAGCAGTTCAAAAATCGCCGGATCTAACCGGCAGCACCATTATCTTTGACTTATCTGATCGCAGCCGTTCGCTGCAGGAACAGGATTCATGTCGGACACACCACAGCAACTGCTTCATCTGGTCATCGGGGGCGAGCTGACCAACCTGAAAGAGACGACGTTCAAGGATTTGAGCCAGGTTGAAATCGTCGGCATCTATCCGAATTACGCTTCCGCCTTCGTGGCCTGGAAGGCCAAGGCGCAGCAGACCGTCGACAACGCCCACATGCGTTACTTTATCGTCCACCTCCATCGGCTGCTCGATCCGGGTCAAGACGCGAAGCCGACCGCTTGAAACGACTGCTTCGAAACACGCTGCGCAGCAGCTGGGTTCAGCGCGCCGCGGGTTTTCTCGCGGCCGAATTTTTGCGGCTGGTCTGGAAGACCAACACCTTCACCTTCGATCCCGTCGATGTCTATGACATCGTCGAGCCGCAGATGCCGGTCATCCTGGCGTTCTGGCACGGCCAGCATTTCATGACGCCGTTCATCCGGCAGAAGGACTATCGCGGCGCGGTGCTGATCTCCAAGCATCGCGACGGCGAGTTCAACGCGCTGGCCGCCGAGCGGCTCGGCATCGCCACCGTTCGCGGTTCCGGCGATCATGGCGGCGCGTTTCATCGCAAGGGCGGTGTCGGTGCGTTCAAGGAGATGGTGCGGGTGCTGGAGCGCGGCATCAACATGGCACTGACCGCCGACGTGCCGAAGCGTTCGCGCGTCGCCGGCATGGGCATCATCATGCTGGCGCGCGAAAGCGGCCGGCCGATCATGCCGTTTGCCATGGCCACCAGCCGCTACGTCCAGCTCAACAACTGGGATCGCACCACCATCAACCTTCCGTTCGGCCGCGGCGTGCTGGTCGGCGGCGAGCCGATCAATGTGCCGGCCGATGCCGACGGCGCCACGATGGAAGCGTTGCGCCTGCAGCTCGAGGCCACGCTGAACGAGGTCACCCAGCGCGCCTATGACGCGGTGGGTCGACCGGAAGGTGCGGGTCGTGGCTAACGCTCTGCCGATCACGCTGCGCGCCTATCGCAGATTGTCTGCGGCGTTGTCGCCGCTGGCGCCGATCCTGATCCAGCAACGGTTGAAGAAGAACAAGGAAGATCCCGCGCGCCTCGACGAGCGCCGCGGCATCTCGCAGATTGAGCGCCCCACCGGACCGCTGGTCTGGGTTCACGGCGCCAGCGTCGGCGAGGTATTGGCGGCAGCGGCGCTGATCGAGCGGCTGCGCGCGCTGGGCATGCGCATCCTGCTGACCTCGGGCACGGTCACCTCGGCCGAGATCATCGCCAAGCGATTCCCGGCCGATATCATCCACCAATACATTCCCTATGATTCACCGCGTTTCGTGGCGCGCTTCCTCGATCACTGGAAGCCGAGTCTGGCACTGTTCATCGAGAGCGATCTCTGGCCGAACCTCATCATCTCCGCCGCCAAGCGCCGGCTGCCGATGGTGCTGATCAATGCACGCATGTCGCAGCGCTCGTTTCCACGCTGGCAGAAGTTCTCGACAACCATCGGCGCGTTGCTCGGCCGTTTCGAGATTTGCCTGGCGCAGTCTGAAACCGACGCCGAGCGCTTCAGCGCATTGGGGTCGCGCAGCGTCGTCGTCACGGGCAACCTGAAGCTCGACGTGCAGGCGCCGCCCGGCGACGCCGTGAAGCTGGACAAGCTCATGGCGGTAACACGCGGCCGCCCCGTCATCGTCGCATCCTCGACGCATCCCGGCGAAGAGGAAATCATCCTCGAGACCCACAAGACGCTGATCAGCTTCTTCCCGAAATTGCTGACCATCATCGTGCCACGCCATGCCCATCGCGGCGCGGATATCGCGCAGATGATCACCGTTGCAGGTGCGCAGGCAGCGTTGCGGTCGCGCGAGGAATTGCCGCATGCAGGCACCGATATCTATGTCGCCGACACCATGGGCGAACTCGGCCTGTTCTATCGCCTGTCGCCGGTGGTGTTCATCGGCGGCTCGCTGGTGCCGCATGGCGGACAGAATCCGATCGAGGCGGTGAAGCTCGGTGCATCCGTGGTGCACGGCCCGCATGTGTTCAATTTCACCGATGTCTATGACGCGCTCGATGGTGCCGGCGGCGCGAAGCTCGCTGGCTCGTCGGAGCAACTCGTCAAACAACTAGGCCAGATGCTCGGCAACGATGCCGCGCGTGAAGCCGCCATCGATGCCGGGCAGCGTGTCGTCGAACGGCTCGGCGGCGCGCTCGATCGTACCCTGCATGCGCTGGAGCCCTATCTGCTACAGCTCCGGCTTGAGGCAGGAGCCCATGATGCGTGAGCCGGCGTTCTGGCAGCCGCCGTCGACATGGCTGTCGCGTCTGCTGATGCCGCTTGGCGCGATCTATGGCGAGATCGCTGGCAGCCGCATGGCGCGCAAGGGCGTCGATGTCGGCATTCCCGTTCTCTGCGTCGGCAATTATCACGTCGGTGGTGCCGGCAAGACGCCGACCACGCTGGCGCTGGTACAGGTGCTGCGCGATCTCGGCGAGACGCCGGTGGTGCTGAGCCGCGGCTATGGCGGCCGGCTGCGCGGCCCGGTGAAAGTCGATCCGTCAAGGCACGTGGCTGCGGATGTCGGCGACGAGCCGCTGATGATGGCGCGTCAGGTGCCGGTGGTGATCTCCGGGGATCGCGTCGCAGGCGCAGCGCTGGCCCGCTCGACCGGTGCAAGCGTCATCGTGATGGATGACGGCTTCCAGAATCCCGCGATCGCCAAGGATGCTTCGCTGATCGTGATCGACAGCAATCGTGGCCTCGGCAACGGACGCGTGTTGCCAGCGGGGCCTTTGCGCGCGCCGCTCGACCTGCAGATCGCACGCACCGATGCACTGGTCGTGATCGGCGATGGCGTTGCGGCGGCGGGTGTCGCTGCACTGGTCGCCGGCAAGGGCGGCCCGGTGCTGACGGCGCGTCTCGTACCGGACGAGACATCGGTGGCTGCCCTGCGCGGCAAGCGCGTGCTGGCCTTTGCCGGGGTTGGTGATCCCCAACGCTTCTTCCGGACGTTGCGTCTCGCCGGTGTGGATGTCGCGGTAGAAAAGGCCTTCGCCGATCACCACCCGTATACGCCCGGTGAGATCGATGCGCTGGTCCTGCAGGCGAAGCGCGATGGCTTGACGCTGGTGACGACGGAGAAGGATGTCGTCAAGCTCAGCAACATGCCGGTCGCGGCAGAGATCGTGCCGTTTGCCGTTACGCTGGTCTTCGAGGACAAGGCGGCGCTGCAGGCTTTGGTGATTGAGAGGCTCAATCAGGCAAGAGTGAAGACGCTGAGATCGTAGGATGGGTAGAGCGTCTTCGCGAAACCCATCACTTCTGTCGCGTGTGATTGATGGGTTTCGCTCCGGCGCGACTGCGCCTGCGCTCTACCCATCCTGCGCCTTTACTTCTGACCCTTCACCGCGTCCGGATAATGCCGCGCGAGCACCGCGTTCGGCACCGCATAGGCTTCCTGCCGGTCGACGCTCCAGTATTTCAGCTCGTCGAGCGGAATGCGCTCGCCGGTGATGGCGCAGATCACGTAGGTGCCCGGCGAGACCACGCGGAAATCGCCATCGAGATATTGCAACTGGGCTTCGCCGTGGCCCGGAGGGCCAAATTTGTTCAGCACGGCTGGTCTCCTGGATCGTCACTAAGTCGTCTTGCCGGATCGGTCACCGGCCCTGAATGTCGTCTTGTCGTAGCATAAATAAGGCCGCAGCGTCGCCCGTTAAAGTCGACCGCGCGACTCTAGAACAGGCTGCCTTGATCGATCTTAGGCGCCTTTTTCGGCGCGGCCGGCGCTGCGGGCTTGGCCTCGCGCGGAGCAGGCGCCGTGCGGTCGCCATCTGCGGTCACGCCGATGCGTCCATCCGCAAATTCGATGCTCAGGCGGGCGCCCGCTCCGACAGCGGCGGCGGCATGCAGCGCCGCACCTTGCTCGTCGCGCACAAGCGCGAAGCCGCGCGCCAGCACGCTGCGATAGGAGAGGGCGGAGAGGAGCTGGCTCGAGGCCTGCACGCGGGCCTGCTGGCGCTGCACCAGCGTCATCAGCGCGCGGCGGGCGCGCTCCGACAGGCGCAGCGCACGTTCCCGGTCGCGTGTGATGGCATTGCGCTGTGCCTGCGCATTGGCCAGCTTCGAGGCTTTCAGCCGCACTTCCAGTCCGGCAAAACGATCGCGTCGCTGCCGAAGCAGCGCACGCGCCGAGAGGCTCAACCGTTCGCCCGATACCGTCAGGCGCTGCGTGGCATGGGCGATCTGTGCGCGTAGCACGCGCAGCGTGAGGCCGGCACTGGCCTGCGCGAAGCGGCGATGATGCGCGTGTGTGTTGGCCTTCAGCGCACGCGGCAGCGACGCGCTCGCGCCATCGAGACGCTGGCGCGGAATGGCGAGCAACTCGCTGAGGTCGGGCAAGGCGCGCGCCGCAGCGCGCAGCTCGTTGCGGCGGGATTCCTGCCCGCGCTGCCAGCACAGCATCATGCGGCGCTCGAAACCTGATATCTCCACCATCAGTTCGGCGCGCACGGGCACCGCCATTTCGGCAGCGGCCGTCGGTGTCGGCGCGCGCTTGTCGGCGGCGAAATCGATCAGCGTGATATCGGTCTCGTGGCCGACGGCCGAGATCAGCGGGATCATGCTCTCCGCTGCGGCACGCACCACAATTTCCTCGTTGAACGACCACAGGTCTTCCAGCGACCCACCACCACGCGCGACGATGAGCAGATCCGGCCGCGGAATCGTGCCGCCTTCGGGCAGCGCATTGAAACCGTGGATCGCGGCGGCCACCTGTTCGGCCGAGCCTTCGCCCTGAACCTTCACCGGCCACACCAGCACGCGGCGCGGGAAGCGGTCTTCCAGCCGATGCAGGATGTCGCGGATGACCGCGCCGGTGGGCGACGTCACGACGCCGATCACTTCCGGCAGCCATGGCAGCAACTGCTTGCGCGCTTCGTCGAACAGGCCTTCCGCGCCAAGCTTGCGCTTGCGCTCTTCCATCAGCGCCATCAGCGCGCCGACGCCGGCGGGTTCGATGGCTTCGATGACGATCTGGTATTTCGACGAGCCGGGATAGGTCGTCAGCTTGCCGGTGGCGATGACTTCGAGGCCTTCCTGCGGCTTGAACCGCATCCGGCCGTGGACGCCCTTCCAGATCACCGCCTCGATCTTGGCGCTCTCGTCCTTGAGCGAAAAATAGCAGTGGCCGGAGGAATGCGGCCCGCGAAAGCCGGAGATCTCGCCGCGCACCCGCACGTTCCCGTAAGCGTCCTCCACCGTCCGTTTCAGGGCTGAGGACAGCTCGGAGACGGTGAATTCGGTGGAATTCGTGAGGGGAGCAGCGGCAGTTTTGGGCATCGGGGACTCGAGCTGTTGCGGCACCGAATTAGCATGCTAAAGGCTGTCGCAACCATCAAAAACCCCCGGTCTGGCAGTCTCTCATGAACATTCTCCTCCTTGGTTCCGGTGGTCGCGAACACGCGCTGGCGTGGAAACTCGCCGCCTCTCCGCTGCTGACCAAGCTCTGGTGCGCGCCCGGCAATGCCGGCATCGCCCGGGAGGCCGAATGCGTGGCCCTCGATGTCGCCGACCATGCGGCCGTGATCGCCTTCTGCCAGACAAACAAGGTCGATTTCGTCGTGGTTGGTCCCGAAGCGCCGCTGGCGGCGGGGATCGTCGACGATCTGGCGGCCGTCGGGATCAAGGCCTTCGGGCCGGGCAAGGCCGCCGCGCGTCTCGAAGGCTCCAAGGGCTTCACCAAGGATCTCTGCAAGGCCAACAACATTCCGACCGCCGCCTATGAGCGGTTCAGCGATGCGGATGCCGCGAAGGCCTATATCCGCGCGCAGGGCGCGCCAATCGTGATCAAGGCCGATGGTCTTGCCGCGGGGAAGGGCGTCGTTGTCGCGATGACGCTGAAGGAAGCGGAAGACGCCATCGACATGATGCTCGGCGGCGGCTTCGGCGCGGCCGGCGCGGAAGCCGTGGTCGAGGAATTCATGACTGGCGAGGAAGCCTCGTTCTTCGTGCTGTGCGACGGCGAACATGCATTGCCGCTGGCCGCCGCGCAGGATCACAAGCGCGCTTTCGATGGCGACAAGGGACCGAACACCGGTGGCATGGGCGCCTATTCTCCTGCGCCTGTGTTTACCGATGCGATCCGCGATCGCACCATGAAGGAGATCATCTACCCGACGCTGCGCGCCATGAGCGCGATGGGCACGCCCTATAAAGGCATGCTGTTTGCCGGCCTGATGATCACCGACGAAGGCCCGAAGCTGATCGAATACAATGCGCGCTTCGGTGATCCCGAGACCCAGGTGTTGATGGTCCGGCTGATGTCGGATCTGCTGCCGGCCCTGATCGCCTCCTGCGACGGGCAGCTCAAGAATTTCGACCTCCGCTGGTTCCCGGATCCCGCGCTCACCGTGGTCATGGCCGCAAAGGGCTATCCCGGCGACTATGAGAAGGGCACCCGGATCGCCGGCCTCGACCGGGCCGAGAAGATCGAGGGCGTCGAGGTGTTTCATGCGGGCACCAAGGCCTCGGGCGACTGGATTCTCGCCAATGGCGGGCGCGTCCTCAACGTGACCGCGTCGGCCAAAACCGTCGGCGAGGCCCAGCGCCGCGCCTATGAAGCCATCGGCCTGATCAACTGGCCGGAAGGTTTCTGCCGCCGCGATATTGGCTGGCAGGCGGTGGCGCGGGAGCGCAAGGGCAAATAACGGTACCCTGGGGTTCTGTCAGGGAACCGAAGGTTGCATGGCGCGTTGATGGGGCTGTGAGGTACCCATGGTGCACTATTACTTCGACCTCAAGAACGGCACGACAAAGCGCGACCACGCCGGTCAGGAGCTGCGCAGTGACGCCGAAGCGATTGCACAGGCTAATGTGATTGCCGATGGACTCAGCGCACGGTCGGCGACGCATCAGGACCATGCGCGCCACATTTGCGTCATTCACGAGGACGGGCACGAAGTGACCCGCGTTCCCATCGATGTTGCCGCCGGCAAAGCCTCAGCGCCGCGCTTTAAAAAACGCTCGTAGCAGCGTGGCAGACTGGGTTTCCCCCACGGACGGATAGACCTCCGGCGCGTGGTGGCAGGTCGGTGACGCGAAGAACCGCACGCCGGAATCGACCCCGCCGCCCTTGGGATCGGCAGCCCCGTAATACAGCCGCCTGATCCGGGCGAAAGAGATCGCGCCGGCGCACATGGTGCAGGGCTCCAGGGTTACATAGAGATCGCAATCGACCAGCCGCTCGCTGCCGAGCCTGGCCGCGGCCTCCCGGATCGCCAGCACCTCGGCATGGGCGGTCGGGTCGCGGTCCCGGATGGTGCGATTGCCGGCGGTGGCGATCACCTCGTTATTCCCGACGATGACGCAGCCGATCGGCACTTCGCCGGCATTTCCGGCACTTTCGGCCGCCTTCAGCGCCAAATCCATGAAAGAAGGTGCGGTCAACGGCTCGTTTCCTGCGCAAAACTCTGCTACGGAGTTGCATTCAGCAAAAGTGGATACTGGTTTTGCGTGACAATGCGCCCCAATGAGCGCGCATTTTCGGCCCGCGAACCGTTTCCGCACCGCTCAACCCAATTCAGCTTCCGCTGCAGTGAGACCCTTCATGCCCCGCGACAACGACAAAAACAACGGCCCCTCGCGCGGCCGTCCTCCGGGCGGAAAAGGCGGAGCCGGCAAGGGCCGCTCCGGCGCCGCACGTGGTCCCGAGAAGAAATTCGCCAAGCGCGATGGCACCTATGCACCGAAACCGGCAGGTGCCGGTGGCGAGAAGCGCTCCTTTGGTGGCAAGCCTTCCGGTGGCAAGTCCTTTGGCGCCAGGCCTTACGCTGGCAAGCGCGATGACGACCGCGCGCCGCGCCGTGACTATGGCGATGCGCCGCGTCGCGATCGTGACGACGCACGTCCGGCCCGCTTCAACCGCGACGATCGTCCGGCACGCAGCGGCGGTGGCGATCGCCCGGATCGCGGCCCGCGCAAGGATTTCGGTGACCGCGAGAAGCGGCCCTATTCGCCGCGCGCCGGCGCCGGTGGTGGCGACAAGCGTCCCTACAGCCCGCGTGGAGATTCCCCGCGTGGCGACCGTCCGAATTTCAACAGGGATGACCGCGCCCCGCGCGGCGACCGCGGCGATGCGCGTCCGGCCGGACGCTTCTCCGACAAGAAGTTCGGCGAGCGAAAGCCATACGCGCCGCGCGATGGCGGCGGTGAGAAACGCCCCTATACGCCGCGCGGCGAAGGTTTTCGCGGCGGCGATGGTGACCGTCCGCGTCCGCGCTTTGATCGGCCGCAAGGCGATCGCAACGATCGGCCACAGCGTGAGCGCAGTGATCGCCCGCAAGGCGATCGTCCGCGCGGCGACCGGCCCTTCAGCGCCGAGAAGAAGTTCGGCGGCGACAAGAAATTCTCCCGTGGTGCGCCGGATCGCGGCGGCCCGCGCAAGAGCTTTGGCGATCGTCCCGATCGCGGTGATCGTGGTGGGCGTGATTTCGAGCGCGGCCCTGATCGCAGCGAACAGAAGCCCTGGCAGAGGCGCGAAGGCGGCTCGGATGATCGTGGCAGCCGCAGCGCGCGTCCGCCGCGCGATGGCGCGCGCAATTTCGATCGGCCGAAATTCGACAAGCCGCGCTTCGAGCGTCCGCGCGAGGACCGTCCGGAGCGTGGCGATAGCGAGCGTCCGCGTTTCTCGCGTCCGCGAGAAGATCGCCCAAGCTTCGATCGTCCGCGCGAGCCCCGCGGCCGCACCGACTGGCAGGAGCATGGTCGCAGCGAGCGTCGTGATGGCGACGAGCGTCCGCGTCGTGAGAACGAGGACGACAGCAGGATCTTTGCGAAGCGTCCCGCCTTTGGTGGCCGCGGTGAATATCGCGAGCGCGATCCCGAGCAGCGTCGTCCGGCGCGCCTTCCCGCTGCAAAGAAGGCCGGTGAGCGTATCGCCAAGGTCGTGTCGCGCGCGGGCCTGTGCTCGCGCCGCGATGCCGAGGAATGGGTCACGCAGGGCCGCGTCGCCGTCAACGGCCGCGTGATCAACTCACCAGCGCTCGATGTCTCGACCAACGATGTCATCACCGTGGACGGCAAGCCGTTGCCGGCGCCGGAGCGCACGCGCCTGTTCCTGTATCACAAGCCGCGTGGCCTGATGACGACCCATGCCGATCCCGAGGGACGGCCGACGGTGTTCGATCATCTGCCCGAGGGCCTGCCGCGCCTGATCTCCATCGGCCGGCTCGATTTCAACACCGAAGGCCTGCTGCTGCTCACCAATGACGGCGGTCTCGCGCGCACGCTCGAACTGCCGGAGACCGGCTGGCTGCGTCGCTATCGCGTTCGTGCGCATGGCGAAGTCACCCAGGCGCAGCTCAATGAGCTCAAGAACGGCGTCGAGGTCGACGGCGTCAAATACGGCTCGATCGATGCGACGCTGGAGCGCGACAAGAGCGCCAATGTCTGGATCGTGTTCGCGATCCGCGAAGGCAAGAATCGCGAAGTGCGCAACGTGCTGGCGCATCTCGGCCTCGAAGTGAACCGCCTGATCCGCATCTCCTACGGTCCGTTCCAGCTTGGTGAAATCGAAGAGGGACAGGTCGACGAGGTGAAGACCCGCGTGCTGCGCGAGCAGCTCGGCGAGAAGATCGCGGAAGCCTCCGGCGCCGATTTCGGTCGCCAACTGCCGAGCAAGGGCGACGTGTCGCTCGATCCGGTGATCGTGAAGAAGCCGGTGCTGAAGCGCTCCACGGTGGAAGACCGCAAGGGCCGTCGCATCCTGGTGCAGCGTGCCGGCTCGGAAGAGTCGCGCGCCCGCAATGAGGACGCGGCCACCTTCGGCGGTCCGCCAAAGAAGCCGAAGCGCGGCTATCACGGCAAGCGCGATCTGAAGCCGCGGGACGAGTAATCCATGCGCGTCGTCGGTGGCCGGCTGAAGGGCCGCAACATCGCATCGCCCACGACTCAGGCGATCCGCCCCACGGCGGATCGGCTGCGCGAGGCGTTGTTCAATATCCTGATCCACGCTTATGAGAATCCGATTCTGGATGCGCGCGTGCTCGATCTGTTTGCCGGCACCGGCGCGCTCGGCATCGAGGCCGTGTCGCGCGGTGCAAAGTTCACGCTGTTCGTCGACAACGGCTCCGAGGCGCGCGCGCTGCTCCGCAACAATGTCGAGGCGCTCGGCCTTGGCGGCGTGACCAAGGTCTATCGCCGCGATGCCGCCGATCTCGGTCCCGCACATCCGGTCGAGCCGTTTTCGCTGGTGTTCCTCGATCCGCCCTATCGCATGAAGCTCGCCGAGAAATCGCTGAACTCGCTGCGCAATGGCGGCTGGCTGACGCAGGACGCGCTGCTGGTGGTCGAAGAGGCGAAGGATGCGGCGTTCGCGGCACCGGACGGGTTCGAAGAACTCGAGCGCCGCGCCTATGACGATACCGAGTTTACATTTCTGCGCGCGATATGATGAGTTCGTAGGACGGGTAGAGAGAAGGCGCGTCAGCGCTGATCGAAACCCATCGACCACAAGCACCACAAATGATGGGTTTCGCTACGCCAACCCGTCCTGCAAGATGAGGATCATGCCGATGTCCGCGATTGAATACACCTGGGATCACGTCCATATCCGCACGCCGGACACCGAAGCCACCGCGCAATGGTTTGCCGACATGCTCGGTGCCGAGATCCTGCGCGCGCCCGGCCGCATCGACATCCGGCTCGGCGGCGGCATGATCTTCCTGGCACCGGTAACGCCGGAGATGGGCGTCAACCCGCCGCCGGTGACGCCCTATCAGGGCCTCGACCATTTCGGCCTGAAGGTGAAGGACATCGATGCGGTGGCCGCCTCGCTGAAGGCCAAGGGCGTGGAATTCACCAAGGAGCCGCATACGCTCAAGCCGGGCCTGCGCATCTGCTTCATCCGTGCGCCGCAGGGCGTGTCGATCGAGCTGCTCGAGCGCGATCCGAAATATACGTGAGCCGAGCGCGCTTTCCTTATCCCTCCCCACTGCGCGTAGCTCCGCTACGCTTGAGGGAGGGATAAGAGATCACCTCCGCCCGAATAGCTTCTCGATATCGCTGAGCTTCAGCTCCACATAGGTCGGCCGGCCGTGATTGCACTGGCCGGAATTCGGCGTGTCTTCCATCTCGCGCAGCAGCGCGTTCATTTCCTCGGGCCGCAGCCGTCGGCCTGAGCGCACCGAACCGTGGCAGGCCATGGTCGCGGCCACATGCAGCAGCCGGCGCTCCAGCGGCAGCGCTTCGTCCCATTCGGCCATGTGCTCGGCGAGATCACGCAGCAGCGACGCGGCGTTTGTCTTGCCCAGCAGCGACGGCGTCTCGCGCACGGCAATGGCGCCGGGGCCAAAACTGTCGATGGCGAGGCCGTAGCTGGCGAGTTCCTCGGCGCGGTCGAACAGTTTCTCCACGATGGCCTCGTCCATTTCGACGATCTCGGGGATCAGCAGGATCTGCCGTTGCACGCCATTGGCAGCCAGCGATGCCTTCAAGCGCTCATAGACGATGCGTTCATGCGCCGCGTGCTGGTCGACCACGATCATGCCGTCGCGGGTCTGCGCGATAATGTAGTTCTCATGCACCTGCGCGCGCGCCGCGCCGAGCGGCCGGTCGATCAGGTCAGTCTGCGGCGTTTCCTCGAAACGCACATCGGCCGTGGGCGTGCCGACATCGAAGGCCGCCTGGCTCCGCTCGGCAAAGGCAGCCGAGCCGTCGAAAGCCGGCATGGGGCTAACCGGAAGAGCGGGTGATCGCTTCCAGTCCCAATTGGTATTCGGGCGCGGCGCGAAATTGGGTGCGAAGTTGGGGCGGAACGAGTCCAGCACGGCGCCGTCGCTATTGGCCGCGGTGCGACGGCCTTCGCGGGCCAGGCCTTCCTTCAGCGCATGCACGATCAGTCCGCGCACCAGCCCGGCATTGCGGAAACGCACCTCGGTCTTGGCCGGATGCACATTGGCATCGACCTCCTGCGGGTCGAGCGTGACGAACAGCGCGACGATCGGATGGCGGTCGCGGGGCAGATAATCGGAATAGGCCGCGCGCACCGCGCCAATGATCAGCTTGTCGCGGACCGGACGGCCATTGACGAACAGATATTGTCCAAGCGCATTGGCGCGGGTCAGCGATGGCGCCGCCGCAAAACCTTCGACCACCACACCTTCGCGTTCGCTGCGCACCTCAATGGCGCTGAGGCGAAACTCGGGTCCGAGAATGTCACCGAGCCGCGTCAACTGTCCGGCCGGACCGGGCAGGGCAGCCGCCCATGTCACCGGCGCGCGTTCCTCGCCGGCCATGGTGAAGGCGATGTCCGGCCGTGCCATCGCGAGGCGGCGGACAACCTCGCGGATCGCTTCGGCCTCGGTGCGGTCGGTCTTGAGAAATTTCAGCCGGGCAGGGGTCGCGTAGAAGAGATCGCTGACTTCGACGCGGGTGCCCTGGGTGAGGGCGGCCGGCACAATGTCAGATTTCTCCCCGCCATCGACGGTGCGCGACCAGGCATGGGGCTCCGAGGCGTGGCGCGTGGTGATGCTCAGCCGCGCCACCGAGCCGATGGAAGGCAGCGCCTCGCCGCGAAAACCGAGGGTGCGGATCTGCAGCAGGTCCTCGTCATCGAGCTTCGAGGTGGCGTGGCGGTCCATCGCCAGTGTGAGGTCGGCATGGGTCATGCCGCCGCCGTCATCGGTGATGGCGATCTTCCGCCGCCCGCCGCCATCGGTGAAGATCTCGACCCGGCTGGCGCCGGCATCGATGGCGTTCTCCACCAGCTCCTTCACCACGCTGGCCGGCCGCTCCACCACTTCGCCGGCGGCGATGCGGTTGACGATGGTTTCTGGGAGCTGGCGAACGGGCATGGAGGTGCTGTGATGTCGGGTTGGGTGACGGACGAATCCGGGCGGTTTGCGCCTGACGCTCACTTAGGAGCCTGATTGCCCCATTCTAGGGTCAGCCGGTCCGGCTGTCCCCGCGACAGGACCGATTTTCCCCCGGCGATTACGCGAATCGGCCGCCCTTCTGGATCACCTCGATCTTGTAGCCATCGGGATCGGTGGCGAAGAAGAAGCGGGCGAGGAGTTTGCCGTCGTGGTTCAGCTCGCGCAGCGGCCCGGCGGTCAGTTTTTCCTGCGCGAAACGGGCATGTTCCCCAGCGACGTCGTCGACGACAACCGCGAGATGCCCGTAGCCGTCACCCGGCGCATAGGGCTCGGTGCGGTCGAAATTCACCGTCAGTTCCAGCTCGAAGGGCGAGGACGGATGGCGCAGATAGATCAGCGCGAAGTCGGGAAATGCGATGCGATCGGCGATCTCCAGTCCGAAGGCGCGCTGGTAGAAGTCCAATGAGCGCGCTTCGTCCAGCACGCGGATCATCGAATGAACGGGTTTGGCCATCGAGACAGGTCCTTGATCAGACAGGTTTGGAGGTGGCGACGCGGCTCAATCGTCGAAACGGCCGCCGCGGCCGGCCTTGATGTCGCTGCGGCGCTTCTTGCCGTCGAGGCGGCGCATCTTCGAACCGAGCGTGGGTTTGGTAGCCCGCCGGGGCGCCTGGCGGAAGGCGGCTTCCTGCATCAGTTGGACCAGCCGCTCGATGGCGTCGGCCTTGTTGCGGTCCTGGGTGCGGAAGCGCTGGGCGTGGATCACGATCACGCCGTCTTTGGTCATGCGCTGGCCGGCGAGGGTGCGCAAGCGGATCGTGGTGTCCTCCGGCAGCGTCAGCTTCGTCGTATCGAAGCGCAATTGCGCAGCGGTGGAGACCTTGTTGACGTTCTGTCCGCCGGGACCGGACGCGCGGACGAAGACGATCTCGATATCGTCCTCGTCGATGGCAATGGAGCGCGTGATGCGGAGCATGATCCTCCGTAGCACATCCGCCGGCCGTCCGGGCAAGCCTGTGCGCCGTCATGCGCTGTCAGGACCGCCGCGACCCGCTGCGTTCGACCAGCTTCACCATGACCTGCAGGGCATGGTTCGTCGGCGTCGGGATGCCATGCTCGGCGCCCTTGCGGACGATGAAGCCGTTCAGGAAGTCGATCTCCGATGGCTGGCCGCGGGCGAGATCCTGCGAGGTCGATGATTGCTGAAACGGCATGCTGGCGGCGAGGCCGAGGGTCTTGTCCAGCAGATCGGCGGGCAGCGACACGCCGCAGGCGCGCGCCACCGCCAGGCATTCGGTAACGGCATTGGTCACGATATCGGGGACGCCATCGACCTTGAACATCTCGCCATATGCAATGCCGGCCACCGCCGACAGCGCGTTATAGGCGCAATTGTTGATGAGCTTGGACCACTGCACCGCGTCGATATCGTCGGCGATGGCTGTCGGCACGCCAGCATCGGACATCAGCTTTGCCAGCGCTTCGCTTTGGGGCGAAGCACCGATGATCAGCTCGCCGCGTCCGTTATGTTTGATATGGCCCGCGCCCGGCATCTCCGCGGCCACATAGACCGCCGCGGCAATCACCGGCTGGCTGAGAATGGCGCGCAGGCGCTGCGGATTGTCGACGCCGTTCTGCAGGCTGAGCACGATCGTATCGGCCTTGAGGACGGGCTTCAGCGTTGCTGCCGTGCTGTCCGTATCGCCCGATTTCACCGCGAACAGCACGAGATCCGGCGGCGTCAGACTCGCGACGTCGGTCGTCGCCCTGGCCGGAACGAAGCCGGTGAATTCGGCGCTCTCGAAATGCAGGCCACGCGCATTGATGGCATCCACATGCGCCTGTCGGCCGACCAGGGTGACGTCGTGACCCGCGCGCAGCAGCTTGGCGCCATAATAGCAGCCAACCGCGCCAGCGCCGATCACCGCGATCTGCATGTCGGCGCTCAGTTGGCCTTCGGCGCCGGGACCACCGGCGCTGCGGCTGCTTGCGGCGCGCGTCCGACCACGACGGTCAGCAGGCCATCGGCCCACAGCTTCTTGGCTGCAGCCCTGGCCTGATCCAGCGTGACGGCATCGACGATCGCATTGCGCTTCTCGATGTAATCGATCGGCAGCTTGTCGAGCTGATATTGCAGCAGCGCGCCGGCGAGCTTCGATGACGTATCGAGCGCCAGCATCTGCGAGCCCTTGAGATAGGACTTGGCCTCGTCCAGCTCCTGCTGGGTCGGGCCCTGCTCGGCGATGCGCTTCACTTCGCTGGTCACGGTATCGACCGTTTCGGTGGCGCGATCGGCACGGGTGGCGGTGTTGCCGATATAGATGCCGGAATGCTGCATCCACAGCAGCGAGCCGGACACCGAATAGACCAGACCGCGCTTCTCGCGCACTTCGTGATAGAGCCGCGAGGACAGCGTGCCGCCGCCGAGAATGTGGGTGACGATATAGGCGGCCATGAAGTTCGGATCGTCGCGCTTGATGCCGGGGCTGCCGAAGGTCACCACGGTCTGCGGCACGTCGAGCGTGACGAAGCTCTTCTGCGGCGGCTTGGCGGCAACGACCTCGGGGACCGGCGTCAGGCTGGCTTTTGCGGGCAGGCCACCGAAGGTCTGGTCGAGCAACTTGCTCAGTGTCGCGGGATCGACGTCGCCGACCACGGCCACCTTCAGCGTGTCCTTGGCGATGACACGCGCCTTGTAGGCCTTGATATCGTCGATGGTGATGCCAGGGACTTCAGTGAGGTTGCCATTCGATGGACGGCTGTAGGGATGATCGCCGAAGGCCAGTTCGAGAAACTTGCGGGTGGCGATCGAACTCGGATTGGTGGTCTCGCGGCGCAATCCGGAAAGGATCTGCGCGCGGATGCGCTCCACATCGGCGCTGTCGAAGCGCGGCTGTGTCAGCGACAATCGTAGCAGGTCGAAGGCTTCATCGCGATTGTCCTTCAGCATGCGCAGCGAGCCGCGGAAGTAATCGCGCTGGGCATTGTAGCTGAGTTCGATGGCGCGGCGATCCAGACGTTCATGGAAAGTCTTGGAGTCGAGATCGGCTGCGCCTTCGTCCATCAGGCTGGCGACCATGTTGGCGGTGCCGGATTTGTCCTTGGGATCCTGCGCCGCGCCGCCGCCGAAGGCGTATTCCATGGCGATCAAAGGCACGGTCGCGTCCTGCACGAACCAGGCTTCGATACCGCCCGGGGTGACCAGATGCTGGATCTTCGCGGCGGCATGGGATGGCGCTGCCGTCAGTGAAGCGAAAGAGAGAACGGTAGCGACGGCGAAGCCGACGCGGCGGGCGTTGCGCAACATCATGTTCACGACCGCTTCTCCTCGCGCTTTGGCGCAGATGCATCCTTGACCAGATAGCCGGTGACCGAGCGCTTCTTCTCGAGCCAGGCTTGCGCCGCAGCGCGCACCTGTTCGGCCGTCACCGCCTTGATGCGGTCGGGCCAGCTGCGAATGTCCTCGACGCTGAGGCCGGTGGTGAGGGCTGCGCCATACCAGCGGGCCAGGGAGGCCTGATTGTCCTGCGCATAGATCGCTTCGGCCACGAGCTGCGTCTTGACGCGTTCGAGGTCGGCCGCCGGAACGGGATTGGTCGCGAGGTCGGCGATCACGGCATCCATCGTCTTTTCGATCTCGGCGAAATCGACGCCGGGCCGCGGCGAGGCGGAGATCATGAATTGCGCGCTGTCCAGCGCGGTGCCCTGATAGCTGGCGCCGGCATTGATCGCGAGCTGCTTGTCGACCACCAGCGCACGGTAGAGATATGAATTGGCGCCGCCGCCGATCAACTGGCCGAGCACATCGAGGGCCTGGCTTTCGCCGGCTGCCGCCGTGGTCGCGGACGGGACGAGGTAGTAGCGACGGACGCTGCTCTGTTCGACGCGTGGATCGGACAGGGTCACGGTGCGGGGGGCGGCCGGCGTTGGCTCCTGCGGGCGCGTGCGCCGCTCGGGGATCGATGGCTGCGCCGGGACGACGCCATAGGTGCGCTCCACCATCGGGCGGATTTCCGCCACATCGACATCGCCTGCGATGATCAGCGTGGCATTGTTCGGTGCATAGAAGCGCTTGTAGAAGGCGAGCGCGTCCTCACGGTCGAGCTTCTCGATTTCCTGATGCCAGCCGATGATCGGGCGGCCATAGGGATGGTTGAGATAGAGCGCTGCCATGATCTGTTCGGACAGGCGCGCATCCGGGCTGTTGGCGACGCGCATATTGTATTCTTCGAGCACGACGTCGCGCTCGGGCAGGACGTTCTCGTCCTTCAGCACGAGGCCGGTCATGCGATCGGCTTCGAATTCCATCATCCGGCCGAGCTGGTCCTTGGTGACCCGCTGGTAGTAGCCGGTGTAATCGGTGGAGGTGAAGGCGTTCTCGTTGCCGCCGATGCGCTGCACCGTCTGCGAGAATTCGCCGGCCGGATGTTTCGCTGTGCCCTTGAACATCAGGTGTTCGAGGAAATGCGCCAGGCCCGATTTGCCGGGTGTCTCGTCGGCGGAACCGACCTTGTACCAGATCATCTGCGTCACGACGGGTGTGCGGTGATCTTCGATCACGACGACCTGCATGCCGTTGCTTAGCTTGAAGGTGGTCGGCGGGTTCGATGTCACCGTCTGCGCCCGAGCGCCCGACATGGCGAAGGCGGGAGCCAGCAGCAAGGCGACGACTGCGACGGATCGTGCGGCAAGTCGGAATGATGAGGTCATGGCGGGGCTAGCAGCTCCAAGGCATGAGGAAAGGCGTGACCAAGCTATCGCGCGGAACACATCCGCGCGTGCAGGCTGATCGCAGTGAAAGGACGTCTTTGGAGCGGCGGCGCAACGGGAGCGCTGCGATCAGAACTTACCCGTCATCGGGTTCAGGTTGTAATCGTTCTTCATGACTTCCTTCGGCCCGGTGCCATAGGCATAGCCTGAGGCTGGCGTCTGGTAGCCGGCGGGCGGCTGGGTCAGCGACTCGCGTGTCGGCTCGCCCTTGAACTCGGCTGTCTCGCCCTTGTTGCCGCCGAACATGTTCTTGAACAGTCCGCCTTCATAGCCAAGCTGTTTCGGGCTCAGCACGATGTTCTTGTTCGGATCGCCGGGCGAGGAATTGTCCACGGCGGACGAGGCGCCACGTGCGCGCTTCGGCGCCATTTCGCGCGGGGTCAACGGACGCGCGGCTTCCAGCACTTCTTCGGGGCGTCCGGTCTTGGCGTTGGCGGCGGCTGCGCGGCGCTGCTGCACGTCGGGATCCTTCGGCCAGTTCGCGACAGGCGCGGGGCCCTTGGCATCCGGCGGCGGCAGGTCGATCTTCGGCGGCACCACCAGGGGCGAGCGCTCGCGGTAGTCGATGCCGGTATTTTCCATATTGGTGCCGCCGAGACCGGTCATGATCTGCTTGATGACCTTCTGCTCGAATGGCTGGTCTTCTTCCTCGGCATCCTGGGCGCGTGCAGCGCCAGCGGACATCACGAGACCAACGCTAAGGGCAACGGCGGTGAGGCGCAGGGCGCGCATCCAGGCGCCCGATGAAGTGTGCAGAGCCCAACCGGTTTCGGTCTCGCGCATCGTGTTCATCCTGTTCAAATATCTGGCGGATCGGCAAGAATACGAGAAATCCTGCTGCGGTTCCGCTGGTATCGCCCTTGGCCTTGCGTATCGGCTGGGATCAGGGCGCTTTTGCGGCGGGTACCGTGAAGAAAGAGTCATACAGCAGGGCCGCTACACCGGCAACAATGGCAACATCGGCAAGGTTAAACACGTACCAGTTGTAGGTCTTGCCGGCGATTTCGACATGCAGCAGGGCGAAATCGACCACGGCGCCATAGGCGAACCGGTCGATGGCATTGCCGATCGCGCCCCCGATGATCAGCCCCAGCCCGATCGTGGCCAGTCTGGTCTCCGATTTCGCCATCCAGACCGCCAGCGCCACCACCGCGATGGCCTTGATCGCCACCAGCACGACCTGACCGGTGGGGCCGGAATCGGAGAACCAGCCGTAGCTGATGCCGGTATTCCAGGCCAGGACCAGATCGAAGAACGGCGTGATCCTGACCAGGCCGCGATGGCCGAGATCGAAGCCATAGAGCAGCCACAGCTTCGTCGCCTGATCGAGGATCAGGACGACGATGGCGGCGATCAGCCCGCTGCGGACGGCTGGTTTCAAACAGCCACTCCCAGCGCCTTCCACTCCCGCAGCGCCTGCGCGTCGCGCGGGGTGACGTCGGGATAGTCCTTGTCCTCACCCACGGTCGGGAGAATCTTCCATGACCGCGCGCATTTGGTGCCGACGGCCTTTTCCACCACCACCGCGACGCCGGGCACGTCGTTCAGCGTGAAGGCGCCTGCGGGCGCTTCCTCATTGGTCAGCATCGCGTTCGAGGTGATGAACACTTCGGCGAGGTCGATGTCCGCGAGGATCGCGAATACGGCCTTGTCTGACACATAGACCAGCGGCGAGGCTTCCAGCGACGAGCCGATATTCTTGGCGGCGCGTTCGATTTCCAGCGCACCGGTGACGACGCGGCGGACGTTGCGGATGGTGTCCCATTTCGCGGCCAGCGCCTCGTTGCGCCAGGCCGGCAGCGTGTTCTGGAACGGTTCGAGATGCACCGACACGGCCGTGCTGCCGTAGCGCGACAGCCACGCTTCCTCGGCAGTGAAGCTGAGGATCGGCGCGAACCAGGTCACGATCGACCGGAACAGGTAGTCGATCACGGTCAGCGAGGCCTTGCGCGCCACCGACGACGGCGCGTCGCAATACAGCGTGTCCTTGCGGATGTCGAAGTAGAAGGCCGACAATTCGGTGTTCATGAAGGCGGCGAGCGTGGCCACCACCGTCTTGTAGTCGAAATCGGCATAGGCCTGTCGCACCACCTCATCGACTTCCGAGAGACGATGCAGCATCAGCCGCTCAAGCTCCGGCATATCGTCGGCCTTGATGCGATCCGCTTCGCGGAAATGCGCGAGGCTGCCGAGCATCCACCGCACGCTGTTGCGCAGCTTGCGATAGGTCTCGATGGTGTTCTTGATGATCTCCGGGCCGATGCGCTGGTCGTCGGCATAGTCGGTGGCGCAGACCCACAGGCGCAGGATGTCGGCGCCGGAATCCTTGATCACCTTCTGCGGCTCGATGGTGTTGCCGATCGATTTCGACATCTTGCGGCCGTTCTCGTCGAGCGTGAAGCCGTGGGTCAGCACGACATCGAACGGCGCGCGGCCGCGGGTGCCGCAGCTTTCCAGCAACGACGACTGGAACCAGCCGCGATGCTGGTCCGAGCCTTCCAGATACATCACGGTGTCATCGCCGCCATCGACCTTGCGGTTGATACCGGCGAGGCCGGGGAAGTTCTGCTGGTCTTCGAGCACGAAGGCGTGCGTCGAGCCGGAATCGAACCAGACGTCGCAGATGTCGTCGACTTTCTTCCACGCTTCATTGGCAAGTGGACCGAGGAAGCGTTCGCGGGCACCTTCGGCATACCAGGCATCGGCGCCTTCGTTCATGAAGGCTTCGGCGATCCGCAGATTGACGGCGTCGTCGATCAGGATTTCGGCGGAGCCGTCGCCCTTCTCGCGCACGAATACCGCAATCGGCACGCCCCAGGCGCGCTGCCGCGAGATCACCCAGTCCGGCTTGGTGTTGATCATGCCGTTGATGCGGTTCTGCCCCGTCGCCGGCACCCATTGGGTGACCTTGATGGCCTCCAGCGCGCGGTGACGCAGCGTATCGCCGGGCTTCGCCTTGCCCTCGTCGATGATGTCCTTGTCCATCGCAATGAACCATTGCGGCGTGTTGCGATAGATCACGGGCTTCTTGGAGCGCCAGGAATGCGGATACTGATGCTTCAGGCGCGTACGCGCCACCAGCATGCCGCGCTCGACCAGCGCCTTGATGATGGCCTCGTTGGCGTCGCCCTTCTCGCCCTTGTCGTTGAGCACGCGGGTGCCGGTGAAGCCCGGCGCCTGTTCAGTCAGCGCGCCGTTCTCGTCGACCGTATAGGGAATCGTGGTGGCGATGCCGCGCTCGGTGAG
The DNA here is from genome assembly GCF_041424195.1 of Tardiphaga sp. Taxonomy (NCBI): domain Bacteria; kingdom Pseudomonadati; phylum Pseudomonadota; class Alphaproteobacteria; order Hyphomicrobiales; family Nitrobacteraceae; genus Tardiphaga; species Tardiphaga sp. The sequence goes on from NZ_JBGMOE010000165.1 coordinate 44,532, forward strand.
CTGGCGGCCGTTCGACGTCCAGATATCGAAGTCGTCGCGGCCGTGGCTTGGCGCGGTATGCACGAAGCCAGTGCCGGCATCGTCGGTGACGTGGTCGCCATCGAGCAGCGGCACGATGAAATCATAGCCGCCGGCGAGGCCCTTCAGCGGATGGCGGCATTCCAGATCCTCGAGTATGTCGGACGACATCTCGCTGCTCTTCTTCCATGACGTGACGCGCGCCTGCTTGAACACGCTTTCGGCCAGCGCGTCGGCGAGGATCAGCAGGTCGCCGGTCTTCAGCCAGTTGTCCTCCGGCGCCTCGGTGACCTCATAGAGGCCATAGGCGATCTTGCGCGAGAACGAGATGGCGCGGTTGGCGGGCAGCGTCCAGGGCGTGGTGGTCCAGATCACCACTGAGGCCTTGGCGAGGCGGCCGAATTCGGCTGCGACGGGGAATTTCACCCACACCGCGTCGGACGTGTAGTCCTCATATTCGACTTCGGCTTCGGCCAGCGCGGTCTTTTCCACCACGCTCCACATCACCGGCTTGGAGCCGCGATACAGCGTGCCGTTGGCGGCGAATTTCATCAGCTCGCGCGCGATCTGCGCTTCCGCGAAGAAGTCCATGGTGGCGTAGCGGCCGGCCCAGTCGCCGATGATGCCGAGGCGCTTGAATTCCTCGCGCTGGATGTCGAGCCATTTGTTGGCATAGGCGCGACATTCCTGGCGGAACGCGATCATCGCCGCGCCGTCCTTGAAATTCGGCTTGGTCTTGCCCTTGGAGCGGTAGTTCTCTTCCTCGATCTTCCACTCGATGGGCAGGCCGTGACAGTCCCAGCCCGGCACGTAGTTGCTGTCGAAGCCCAGCATCTGCTGGCTCTTGGTCACCACGTCCTTGAGGATCTTGTTGAGCGCATGGCCGATATGGATGTTGCCATTGGCATAGGGCGGGCCGTCATGCAGCACGAATTTCGGCTTGCCCTTGGCGGTTGCGCGCAGCTTGCCGTAGAGGTCGATCTCGTTCCAGCGCGCCAGCATTTTCGGCTCGCTGGTCGGCAGGCCTGCGCGCATCGGAAATTCGGTCTGCGGCAGGTAGAGGGTCTTGGAATAGTCGTTGGCGCTCTTTTGGGCGTCAGATTTTGCGGGCTTGTCGGACATAGGTGCTCTGGCTTGCTCGAATGGCGCTGAAACGCGTGAAAACGCGATGAAACTGGACGGTCCCGGTCTTGCGCCGAGCAAAGCTCAGGCGGAAGCCGGGCCGATAATGCTTATGATGGGGCGCCGTGCAGACATCCCGCACTCAATAGCAGCCGGAACAGGGATCGCAAAGCGTCCTAACGGTGTTTTGACGCTGATCAGGCCCGCTTGCCGATCGACCGGGCCGGATTGCCGGCCACGGTGGCGCCGGGCGGCACGTCCCGGGTCACCACGCTGCCGGCGCCGATCACGGCTCCGTCACCGATGGTCACGCCGGGGACGATAATGGCTCCGCCGCCGATCCAGACATCGGCGCCGATTTTGACCGGCCGGCCGAATTCCAGCCCGCTGCGGCGGCTCGCTGCGTCCCGTGGATGGTCGGCGGCGTAGATCTGCACGGCGGGGCCGATCTGGGTGCGGTCGCCGATGGTGACCTCGACGACGTCCAGGATCACGCAGTTGAAATTCAGGAAAACACCATCGCCGAGATGGATGTTGTAGCCGTAGTCGCAGAAAAACGGCGGACGGATCACGCAGTCGGCGCCGACTTTGCCGAAATGCTCGGCGAGCAGCGTCCGTCGTTCGGCCACTGGCCGGTCCAGCTGCGCGTTGTACTTGGCCAGCCAGGCCTTGTTGGCCTTCTCGTCAGCGACCAGTTCGGGGCTGCCGGGGCGATAAAGCTCGCCCGCCAGCATTTTCTGCTTTTCGGTCTGGGTCAGGGGAGGTCTCCGGGCGCTGAGAGGTATGAGTAACGGTTGTATTTTGCGTGTATCGGTCTAATTTGTTGAGATCGTGGAGTGAGGCCAATGAACCCGCGCACGCGCATCGAGCAATATCAGAGCTTAATGGACCTCCGGCGTCAGGGGCCTCTGCCAGCGGAGGCACAAGCAGCGTTGAAAGAGGAGCGTTTGAGCGTCCTGGAAATACGAGCGCTCGCTGATCGTGTTTTCGGCGATGAGGTCAAGGCTGAAGCATGGCTCCGCCATCCCAACAGATCGATGTCAGGGCAGACGCCGTTTGATTTGATGCAAGACGAACTCGGCGCCGCCGTGGTCCGTGAAACGCTGGAGCAGATCGATCACGGCATCTTCTCTTGAGCATCCACGATGGAGCTCTGGCGGATTTCAAATTATCCCGATCTTTCCGGTATCGGTGGCTTGCATGCCAGCGGCCGTTGGCATTCGAAGGGCAAGCGGGTCGTCTACCTTGCAGATCACCCGTCGAGCGCTCTCTTGGAAACGCTCGTTCATCTTGAACTCAACATGATCCCCGCGACCTACCAGTTGCTTCGTGTTCGATCAGAGAAAACCATCGAAGTTGAAAAAGTCGAGGTCGTTGATTTACCGGCGGACTGGTTCAGTCGAATCGACGCGACGCGACAGATCGGTGATCGTTGGTTGGATCAAGGTTCAAGCGCCTTGTTGCAGGTTCCGTCGGCAATTTCGCCACGCGCAACGAATGTCCTGTTGAACCCTCAACATCGCGACGCAATGTTGGTCAGCATCGTCGAGACGATCGTTCCACCGTTTGACCCGCGCTTGTTGAAGGGGCCTTAAGCACTATCCCACGGCCCCCAGTCTCGGAAACGCATCCGGCGCGGCCGCCAGCGCGGCGCGCGCTTTGGCGCTGTCGTCGTCCATCTGGCGGATCAGGGGTTCAATGCTCTCGAATCTCATTTCATCGCGGATGAAGGCAATGAAAGCGACGTCCAGTGTCTGGCCGTAGAGATCGCCCTTGAAGTCGAACAGGAATACTTCGAGCAGCGGCGCGCCGTTGTCGAAGGTCGGGCGGCGGCCAAAGGATGCGACGCCGTCGAAGCGCTCGTGGCCGCGGCCGACCCGCACCGCATAGATGCCGTGTTTGAGGCCGCAATTGGCATTCAGGCGGATATTGGCGGTGGGATAGCCGAGGTCGCGGCCGAGCTTCTTGCCGTGGATCACCTCTCCTGTGATGAACCAGGGGCCGTTCAGCATCTCGGTGGCCTCGGCCACCTGGCCCTCAGCCAATGCCATGCGGATGGCAGTCGATGACACCGGGCGCTCATCGATATCGATATGTGGCTGCACATCGACCTCGATGCCAAGCCGCGGGGCTTCATTCACCAGCAGGCTGGGAGAGCCGACGCGGCCTTTGCCGAAATGAAAGTCGTAGCCCACGGCGATCCCGCTGATGCCGAGACGCTCGATGAGATCGTGGTGAATGAAGTCTTGCGCCGTGGTGCTGGCGCGTCCCTTGTCGAAGGTCATGACGACGGCGCCGGCGAGGCCGGTTCCTGCCAGCAGGCGCAATTTGGCGGCTTCGTCGGAGAGCCGGAACTGCGGCGTGTTCGGGCTGAAGAAACTGCGCGGATGCGGCTCGAAGGTTACCGCCAAAGCGCTTGTTTTATGCAGTTCCGCCATGCGTAGCGCAGCACCGATGACGGCGCGGTGGCCGAGATGGACACCGTCGAAATTACCCATGGCGACGACGCATCCGCGCGGGATGGCATCGGCAGGCGTTGTGTCGCGGATCACGCTGAAAGCAGTCGTCATGATTGGATTCGTTGATGGTTTTGGCGGGTGAGGGACCGTGACGCGCCCGCCGCCCCGAAGTCAAGCGAAGGTAAAATCGGCCTTCTTCTCGAATTTGACCGATTTCAGGCCACGGGGCGGTTAACTGGAAATTTAACCCACCCTGCTAATTCTGGCACCTAGCCGCGGACAGCAATGCTCGCCAATCCCGGCTGGAACGGTTTGCCTGACGGCAAATATCATTTTTGCATTTGCGTATCGTGCCTCAGGGGGAAATGAAGATGGCGGTTGATTTGTCGATGACGGTGCTGGTGGTGGACGATTACAACACCATGATCCGCATCATTCGCAATCTTCTGAAGCAGCTTGGTTTCGAACATATCGACGATGCGAGCGATGGTTCGATGGCGCTGGAAAAGATGCGCACCAAGAAGTACGGCCTGGTGATTTCCGACTGGAACATGGAGCCGATGACGGGCTACGACCTGCTCAAGGAAGTCCGTGCCGATCCCAACCTGTCGCAGACCCCCTTCATCATGATCACGGCAGAATCCAAGACCGAGAACGTGATTGCCGCCAAGAAGGCCGGCGTGAACAACTACATCGTCAAGCCGTTCAACGCGGCGACGCTGAAGACCAAGATCGAAGCCGTGTTCCCCGACACCGTGCCGGCGTAACCGGCGGGCTTCCTGCGTCAGAGCTTTTGAGTTTCACAATGCCCGGCCTCGTGCCGGGCATTTTGCGTTTCGGCTCTTCACCGTCATTCCCCGGCACGCCAATTGGTATGCCCCGGAATGACGGTTCGGGGCGGCAAGACAGCACCCAAACATTTTTTCCTATTTGTATTGACAACATCCCCATCTTGATTATTTTCCCCTTCGTCCTGCCCCATTGAGAGGGGCGATCGCGATCGTCACGATTGCGGGGCGGGATGCGGTGGACGCCGGAGATGCGGCGTCACGGGATGTGTGGGTACCGGCTGTCTGCGGGCAGGCCGCATCGCCTGTGGTCAGGATACCACTGGGACAGGCGGTATGGCTTGCCTTCGGATGGAACGGGCCTGCGGATCAAGTGACGGACGACCAGATTCGAAACGCGTCCGGCCCAATAGCTGCGCTCCCCCGGCCCTGTCGCGCAGGGCCAAACAAGGGTGACCTTGATC
>NZ_JBGMOE010000166.1:0-49098 GCF_041424195.1 Tardiphaga sp.
AGAGGTCCATCACGGTGTCGGCGCCCCAGCGGATCGCCCACACCATCTTGTCGACTTCTTCTTCGACGGACGACGTGACAGCGGAGTTGCCGATATTGGCGTTGATCTTGGTCAGGAAGTTGCGGCCAATGATCATCGGCTCGAGTTCGGCGTGGTTGATGTTGCAGGGGATGATGGCGCGGCCGCGCGCGATTTCCGAGCGCACGAATTCCGGCGTGACAAACAGCGGCACTTCGGCGCCGAAGCTTTCGCCGTCGGCGCGCGCGGCCTCGGCGCGCTCGAGCTGCTGCTTGCGGCCGAGATTTTCGCGCTCCGCGACGTAGATCATTTCCTTGGTGATGATGCCGGCCCGGGCGAATTCATATTGCGTGATCATGGCATCGCCGACGCCACGCAGCGGCTTGTGATAGGCCTTGAAGGACTTCGCAGCATGCGCCGCGCCGACATTGCCGTTGTCTTCCGGCTTGATCTCGCGGCCCTGATATTCCTCGACGCCGCCGCGCTCCTTGACCCATTCGAGGCGCGCGCGGGACAGACCGTTATTGACGTCGATCAGCACGTCCGGATCGGTATAGGGACCCGACGTGTCATAGACCGGCAGGTTCGGCTCGCCGGCGCCTTCGGAGAGGATGATCTCGCGCAGCGGCACGCGCAGGTCGGGGGCGCTCTCCGGGATCGCGTAGATCTTGCGCGACGAGGGCAGGTTGCCGGTGGTGACGGCGGGCAGGGTGGTGTCGGGATTGGAGCGGATGTTCATGGACTAATCCTCCGTTGTCGTTCTTGAAATGTCAGGCTGCTTTGGCGGATGCGCCAAGCCATTGATGGACGCGGGCGTCCGGGTCTGCGTGTTGCGTGACGTCGCTGACGACGGCGATGGAATCCGCGCCGGCGGCAAAGATCTCTTCGGCCTGTTCGAACTTGATGCCGCCGATCGCGACCAATGGCAGGGTGCCGATGCGCTTCTTCCATACCGAGATTTTCGGAATGCCCTGCGGCGCGAAGCGCATGGACTTCAACGTCGTGAAGAAGATCGGCCCGAGCGCGACGTAATCCGGATTGGCGCGCAATGCGGTTTCGAGTTCGTCCTCGTCATGGGTGGAGAGGCCCAGCGTGATGCCGGCCTTGCGGATCGCGGCAACGTCCGCTTCGGCGAGGTCTTCCTGGCCGAGATGCAGATGCTGCGCCTTGAGCTCGATGGCGACGCGCCAGTAGTCGTTCACCACCAGCTTCGTCTTGGTGCCATGGGTGACGGCCAGCGCCTCGCGAAACAGCGTTGTCGCCGCGGCGTCGTCGAGATCCTTGGCGCGGAGCTGGACGGTACCGACGCCGAGCGCGGTCAGGCGCTTGACCCAGGCTACGGTGTCGACGACGGGATAGAAACGGTCAGGATACGGCATGCCAGAACGGTGTCCCGATGACTGGAGTGGAAGGGGAGGCGAAATCGCGCGCGCCCATCAGGCCGGCTTCATAGCCGAGGCGACCTGCATCGACGGCGAGACGGAACGCATTGGCCATGGCCACGGGATCGGCGGCCTTGGCGATGGCGGTGTTGAGCAGCACGGCATCATAGCCGAGTTCGAGCGCTTCGGCGGCGTGCGACGGTGCGCCCAGGCCGGCATCGACCACCAGCGTGATATCGGGCAGGCGGTCGCGCAGCAGCCTCAAGGCATCGGCATTGATGATGCCGCGCGCGCTGCCGATCGGCGCCGCCCATGGCATCACCACCTTGCAGCCGGCATCCACCAGACGCATCGCGACGCTGAGGTCCTCGGTGCAATAGGGGAAGACTTCGAAGCCGTCCTTGATCAGGATATCGGCGGCTTCGACGAGGCCAACCACATCGGGCTGCAGCGTATCGTTGTCGGCGATGACTTCCAGCTTGATCCAGGGCGTGCCGAACAATTCGCGCGCGAGCTTTGCGGTGGTGACTGCCTCGCGCACGCTGCGGCAGCCCGCGGTGTTGGGCAGCACGGTGACATCGAGCTCGCGGATCAGCGACCAGAATGCATCGCCGGTCTTGCCGCCCGCGGATTCGCGACGCAGCGACACGGTGACGATGCCGGCGCCGGACGCGCGGATCGCGTCCTGCATGATCGCGGGCGACGGATAGAGCGCGCTGCCGATCAGCAGGCGGGATTTGAATTCCTTGCCGTAGAAACTCACCATCAGCAATCAGCCTCCCTGCCGCGGCGTGATGATCTCGATCTCGTCGCCGGCTTTCAGCGGCGTCTGCGCCCACTGGCTGCGCGGCACCACGTCGAAATTCAGAGCAATCGCACAATGCGTGCCTTCGTAGTCCAGCTCCTGAAGCAGCGCGCCGACATGCGACGCCTCGATCTCGCGGTGCTCGCCATTGACGATCACTTGCATTGCATCACCTCATTGTCGATCTCGCCACGCTGCACATAATTGAGCGTCAGCTCCGCCAGCGCAGGCGCCAGCAGGAAGCCATGGCGATAGAGGCCGTTCACCGTGATCGTATTCTTGTCGATCGCGATGCGCGGCAGGTTGTCGGGGAAAGCCGGACGCAGGCCCGAGCCGAATTCGAGAATGCGCGCTTCGGCAAAGGCCGGATGCACGGCATAGGCAGCGCCGAGCAGTTCAAGCGCAGAGCGCACGCTGACACCGCGATCCTCGCTCTCGATCGACGTTGCGCCGAGCATGAAGCGATTGTCCGCGCGCGGGATCACATAAAGCGGCCAGCGTGGATGCATCAGGCGTACCGGGCGCGACAGCTGCACTTCGTCCGTCTCGACGATGATGATCTCGCCCTTGACGCCGCGCAGCTTCGGCGCGCCGGCATCGTCGCGCGCAGCAAGGCCGCGGCAGTCGATCACCAGTCCGTCGAGATCTTTTGGCTGCTGTTCGCTGTTGTATTTGATAATGCCGCCGGCGGCGGTGATCCGTGCATGGAGTTGCGGCAACACGCGGCGCGGCTCGACATGGCCTTCGCCGGGATAGAACAGCGCATCGCGAAACTGCCCCTGCAGCGATGGCTCAAGCTCGGCGAGCTTCGTCGCATCCAGCCGTGTATGGCCAGATGTCATCCGGGCGAAGCGCTCATAATCGGCGCGGTCACGCGCATGCGCGACGACCAGCGAGCCATTGAACGGCGTGTCGGGGAGTTCCTCGCGCCACAGGTCCAGCGCGCGCAGGCCGAGGCGGGAGACCACGGGTTCGGAGACTTCCGCTTCGCACCAAGGCGCCAGCATGCCGCCGGCCCAGTGGCTGGTGGCGTCATGCATGCCCGCGTCGCTGCGCTCATGCAGCGTCACGGCGTGCCCCGCCTTGGCAAGCATCAACGCCTGCCAAGCGCCGGCAATGCCAGCACCAACAACTGATATCGATTGACCCGCTACGGGAGAGTCCCCGCGCGGAGATTGCGTCGTCTGAAACATCCCTGTCCCTTCGCCGGCATGACCCGGATCAGGTTCAAAGGGTCACCGCGGTCTCGCGCCTCTTTTCCGGAACAGGAAAAGTGCGAGCTTGCGGTATCTCAGCTCCTCGTCGGAGCCCCCCTCGGAACGACTCTAATGTAAACCTATGGGTGGGCGTGTCAACGCGCCCAGGGAATCCCTTGGGATTCCACCGAATCACGCACAGTTACGGCTTCGGAACCTGTGCATTGACATTGGCCGTCTCCTGCAGACGCTGGCGCTCGGCATCCTTGGCAAAGATCGGCTGGTGCGGCGGCGCGGAAACCTCGCGGCGCTGGCGCTTCGCAGCATAGTAGTAACCGCCGGCATAGTACGACACCGCGCGATTGTGATTGCCGTTCGCAGCGCGATAGGCGCCGGCGAGGTATTTCACCGCATAAGTGAGATTGGTGTCGGGATCGCGGAGGCCTTCGGCGGTGCCGGTGTAGCCAACGCCGCGCGCAGTCGCGAGCTTGATCTGCATCAGCCCGATAGTGCCGCCGCGGCCGATCAGGTTGGGGTGATATTTGCTTTCGCGCACGATGACGCGATGTACCAGCGCCTCAGGCACGCCATTGGCCTGGGCATGCATGGCGACCATGGCATCGTAGTCGGAGCGCTGCTGGGCCGAAGCCGTCTGGGGCAGGGCGGCAACCGCAGACATTGCCGCCAGGAACAGTGAAATACGTTTCATGAATGATCTCGAAGCTTCGTTCTCCGCCAGTAGCGGAGCGGGCCTTTCAGACGGCCTAAACCATCTGATTCAATTATCCGGGATTAGGGCTCGAATTGAGTCTTTCTCTAGACCAGATTCACGAGTTCCGCCCGGTATTTACCCCAAATTATGCCCAGCTGTGGTTTGCTGCGGTATTCCAGCGCTTTTCCTGCGACTTTCTAGGGGCATGCCGAGCATGACGATGTCCGCCACCCATTCCGCCGAGGCGCGCAGGCCACTGCAAGGGCTGCTGCCGCTGTGGGGCGGGGTTGTGGTCTATGCGCTGTGGTTCGCGGCAGGCAACGCCCTCCTGAGAGATCCCGATCCGTATTGGCAGATCGCTGTCGGGCGGTGGATTCTCGATCATCACACGGTGCCGACGACCGACATCTATTCCTTCACGATGTACGGCCAGCCATGGATCTCGACCCAGTGGCTGGCTCAGGTGCTTTATGCGATTGCCTATGCCGGCGCGGGCTGGACCGGGGTGGTGGTGCTCGCTGTCGCCGCACTGGCTGTAACGATGGCTGTGTTGACGCGCTTTCTGGATAGGCGCCTGCCGGCCACCGCGACGATCATCTTCGTTGCGACGGCGCTGGCGCTGATGACGCCGCATCTGATGGCGCGGCCGCATGTGCTGGCAATGCCGGTGATGGTGGCCTGGGTGGCGGGTCTCGTGACCGCGATGGATCGCAAGACGGCGCCGTCATTCTGGCTGCTGCCGCTGATGGTCTTGTGGGCCAATCTGCATGGTGGCTTCGTCCTGGGTTTGATGTTGATCGGGCCGATCGGTATCGATGCCATCTGGCACACGCCGGCCTCCGCGCAGCGCAAGATGTTGCTGCGCTGGGCGCTGTTCGGCATCGCCGCGCTCGCTGCAAGTTGCGTGACACCCTATGGCTGGGACTCGCTGCTGGCATCGCGCCGTATCCTCAATCTCGGTGAAGCGCTGGCGCTGATCGGCGAATGGCGGCCTGCGAATTTCGATCATGCCGGGCCTCTGGAGCTGACCGTGCTGGTCGCGTTCGCGCTGGCGCTCTGGCGCGGCATCGCGCTGCCGCCGATGCGCGTCGTGCTCGTGATGGGCTTCGTGTTCATGGCCCTCAGTCATGTCCGCAATGCGGAGGTGCTGGCGCTTCTGGCGCCGCTGGTCCTCGCCAGGCCGCTGGGTGAGCGGATCGGCTTCCCTGATCAACCAGCCGCGCCCGCGCCATCGTCGCCGCGTGGTTGGCTGTTCGCCGGCCTCGCGCTCTGTCTGATCGCAATTACGTTTGTTCTTGGCTCCGTGCAGCGTTACGCACCGGTCGCAACAGGAGCGCCGGCCGCGGCGGTGACCGAGCTCAAGAAGCTCAATCTCAGCCGCGTGTTCAACGACTACGATTTCGGCGGCTATCTGATTGCGCGCGGCGTGCCCACTTTCATCGATGGCCGGACCGAATTGTTCGGCACAAAGCTGATGGTCGATCACAACAATGCCAGCGGTCTGATGGAGCCGGACAATCTGTTCCGGCTACTGAAGGACTACGAAATCGAGGCAACCTTGCTACGTACCCAAAGCGCAGCGACCAAATTGCTCGATCGCGTCGATGGCTGGGAGAAGATCTATAGCGATGACATCGCCACGATCCATCTGCGCAAGCCGGGCGCGCTTCACAGCGTCGCGCCTGCGGTGAAAGCGAACTGAGCCTTATGCCGCGGCTGTATTCGTATCCCGTGCTGGCAGCGTAATGCGCACGATCAGGCCGCGCGGCTGACGATTCAGCAATGTCAGCTCGCCGCCATGGGCCAGCGTCACGGCGCGGGCAATCGACAGGCCGAGCCCGAAGCCCGCGGCTTCATGGTCCATATTGCGGGCATCATCGCCGCGCACGAAGGGCTGCAGCATCGCGTTCTTCTGTGCATCGGAAATGCCGGGACCGTCATCGGCAACGTCGATGATGGCGCCACCCTCTGACATGGTCAGGGAGATTGTCGCCTCGGAGCCGAATTTTACGGCGTTCTCGACAAGGTTGGTCACCGCGCGATGCAGATCGTCGGGTCGGGCCATGGCCATGGCATGGGACGGCCCCAGATAGGTGACCGTGTGGCCGATATCAGCAAACTGATCGGCGATCAGCTGCAATGTGGTTGCGATATCGGTGAGTGTCATCGCCTCGAGGCGGCGGTCGTTGCGCAGGAATGACAGCACGGCTTCCAGCATCGAGCGCATCTGATCGAGATCACGCAGCATATGACTGCGATGGCCGTCATCCTCGATGAATTCCGAGCGAAGACGCAAGCGGGTAATCGGCGTGCGCAGGTCGTGGCTGATGGCGGCGAGCATCTTGGTGCGGTCGTCGATCAGCGTGCCGATACGTTCGCGCATCCGGTTCAGGGCGCGAGCCACCGAGCGGATTTCTTCGGGACCGCGTTCCGGGAGAGGCTCGGCCGAGCCGCTGAGGCTGAATTCTTCGGCCGCTTTCGCAAAGGCCGAGAGCGGAGCCGCCAGCATGCGCGCCGCCCACAGGCCCAGCAGCGTCAGGCTGATCACCACGAACAGAAATGTCAGAACCCACGGACCGCCCAGAAAGAAGCCTGGCCGTCGCTCCGGCCGGCTGCTGAACGAGAATATTTCGCCGCCCGGCAGTGCAATCCCGAGCCTGTCCGGCTCGCCGGTGATCGCCAGCAACCGCACGCCCGGGCCGAGCCCTCGGCGCAGGCCGCGACGCGTATAGTCGGAACCATCGTCGGTGGTCACCGCCGCTCCCGGCGCGACCGGTTGGATGTCGAAATGGGGGAAGGCGTTCTTCAGGTTCACCAGCAAGGCGGGGCGGTCAGCCGCCGGCGTCGCACTCAACAGGCGGACAATCGCAATCAACTCGCCGTGGCCGCGATCCCGCTGCGGATCGTTCTGATCCGGCCGCATCAGCGTGAACAGAATCGAAAGGACGACGTGGATCGCAACGATCGATATCACCACCAGAGCGGTAATCTGGCCGCTGATCCGGCGTAAATTGAGGACGCTGAACATCCCTGTCCGCTAGTTGGGAGTTGCTGTCGCAACCGCTTCCACGGTGGGCGTGAACATGTAACCGCCGGATCGCACCGTCTTGATCATCTGTGCGTCCTGCGGATCGATCTCGATCTTGCGACGGATACGGCTGACCAGCACGTCGATACTGCGCTCGAACGAGCCGGCGCTGCGGCCTTGCGTGAGATCGAGCAGGCTGTCGCGCGACAGCACGCGACCGGAGCGCTCGACAAATGCGCGCAGCAGATCGAATTCGGCCGAGGTCATGGCGACGCGCGCGCCTTCGGGATTACGCAATTCGCGCAGGCGCAGGTCGATCTGCCAACCGGCGAATGACAGCGCCGTGGCGTTCGGCGTGGCGCTTGCATTGAGCGCCGTGGCCTGTCGGCGCAGCACCGCATTGATGCGCGCCAGCAATTCGCGCGGATTGAACGGCTTCGGCAGGTAATCGTCTGCGCCCATCTCCAGGCCAAGGATACGGTCCACGTCCTCGCCGCGAGCGGTCAACATGATGATCGGCAGTTGCGACTCCGCGCGGACCTTGCGGCACAGGCTGAGGCCGTCTTCGCCGGGCAGCATGACGTCGAGGATCAACAGGTCGACGCGGGTGTCGGCCATCACCTTTTCCATCTCGCGCCCGTCGGCAGCGGTGGTGACGTTGCAGGAATTGGTACGCAGATACTTTGCGATCAGCGTACGGGTTTCGCGGTCGTCTTCCACGACCAGGATGTTCGGTACGTTTGCCATGCGAACTCTTTTGGCCGGGATCGGCTCGGGCTGCAGAAGTTTTTTGTTTCAGACTATTGCTGGTGTGCTGGGTGTAACAACTCGCAACATGTCGGCAAGGCGAGAACAAGACCTCGTTAAGAAGGTTAACTGCAAGTTGCGAGCACTCGGCAAGCATCTTGGAGCAGATCATGACCTCTATCTCGGCTGCGTCCAGCAGTTCCTACCAGTCCCCCCTTCAGAAATTGCAGCAGGAGCTGCAGTCTGAACTTACGTCGGGGAAAATCAGCAGCGGCGATCAGGATGCGCTGTCGTCTGCTTTGACCGATATCGACACGTCGTTGCAGGCCGACCGTTCGGGCCAGAGCAGCGGGACCCGGCCATCGCCCGATGATATGAAATCGAAGATCGACGACCTGATCAGTGCCCAGGTTTCCAGCGGCAAGCTGACCTCGGACCAGGCCACCGAATTGCAGGGCGTGTTCCAGTCGGCCTTCGCCAATGGCGGACCAGGTGAAGCGGGTGGCCATCACGGCGCCGGCGGCCCACATCCCGGCGGCGGTCATGGCGGCCCTCCGCCGTCGAACAGCGCCGATAGCAGCGACAGCACCGGTGGTACGACCAGTACGAGCAGCGTCTCCGACATCATGAAGCAGTTCCTGGACTCGCTGAAGCAATCATTGGAGGCCTCGTCCTCGAGTTCCTACAGCGCCAGCGGAACCAACACGACGGCATCGAGTAGCACGACGTCCTTCACCGCGCTGCTGATCGACTATCAGACCTGATACGACGACCGCGACGCGCAGACCAAACAGGCTCTCCACCATCTTTCCCGCGAGGGAAAGGTGGTGTTTGCAGGCTCCCTTCCATTTGCGGGAACAAGAATCGCGCCTGGCCATTGTTATTCCTTCAATTGATTTTATGGAGGCGACAATGACACCCGACGTCATGACGAAGCCGCATAGTCTGATTGCGAGCGACCGGATCGAGGGAACAGCAGTACGGCGTCCGAACGGCGAACGCATCGGTCATATCGAGCGGCTGATGATCGACAAGATCAGTGGTAAAGTGTCCTACGCGATCCTCAGCTTCGGCGGCTTTCTCGGTCTTGGTTCGAATCTGCTGCCGCTGCCTTGGGCGCGGCTGACCTTCAATTGCAAACTTGACGCCTATCAACTTGATATCAGTGAAGAGGAATTGCGCAGCGCGCCGTCATTTACGGAGCAACGCGAATTCGACTGGGGCGATCGGTCGCAGGAAGAAGCGCTGCATCGCCACTACGGCGTTGCATCCTATTGGGGCGAATTCTAACACCCAATTTCGTGTGGAACCGGAACAGTCACTGTATCTCCGCGTTGGTTTTAAGCTTCCACAACGACAGGAGGAACGTATGTTCAAGAAATATATGACGGCTGGTATCGTTGGTTCGGCACTGCTGGCAACAGCGGCCTTTGCGCAAAGCGCGAATACGACGACAACCACACCGCCAGCCGCTGCGCCGGTCAGGGCGTCAGATTCGACGTTCAATGGTAATTGGCGGACTTCGAAGATCGTAGGCCTTAATGTTTATAACGAAGCCAATGAGAGCCTCGGCTCGATCAACGACCTGCTGACCGACAAGGAAGGTAATATCAAGGCCGTGGTGATCGGCGTCGGTGGTTTCCTTGGCGTGGGCGAACATTTGATCGCTGTGCCTTATGACAAGGTCAAATTCGTGAACGAGCCGGTCGCGACCACAGTGTCTTCAACTGGCGGTTCGTCGGGCATGAAGTCGACATCGACGTCGAACGGCATGACAACGGGTGCAGCCACCTCGGGTACGGCTCCTGCAGCCGCAACGCCAGCGAAGTCGAATCCCTGGTACCCTGACCATGCGGTGCTGAGCGGCGCCAGCAAGGATCAGCTGAAGGCGATGCCTGAGTTCAAGTATTCGACCTAACGCGATCCAGCGTGGCGTTAAGTAAATGAAGAAGGGCGCGTCCGATTTCCGGGCGCGCCCTTTTCGTCACGAGTAGCGATTACTGTTGTTTTATGACTTGCCCTTCACCAGCGGGCAGCCGCCTTTGTCGAGCGGACGGAACGCCTCATCGCCGGGGACTTCTGCAAGCAGCTTATAGAGATCCCATTCACCCTTGGACTCTTCAGGCTTCTTCACTTCGAACAGATACATCTCGTGGATCATGCGGCCGTCCTCGCGGATCTTGCCGTTCTTGGCGAAGAAGTCGTGGATCGGCGTAGCCTTCATCTGTGCCATCACTTTTGGCGCCTCATCGGTACCGATAGCATCGATGGCTTTCAGGTAGTGCATGGTCGCCGAATAGAGACCGGCCTGGATCATCGTCGGCATATGCCCGACCTTCTCGTTGAACCGCTTGGAGAAGGCGCGGGTCTCGTCATTCATGTCCCAATAGAATGCGTCGGTGGCGATCAGGCCCTGCGCCTCCTTGACCCCGAGAGCATGGGTGTCGGTGATCTCCTGCAGCAGCGCGATCATCTTCTGGCCGCCCTTGATGATGCCGAACTCTGCCGCCTGTTTCAGCGCATTCGTGGTGTCGCCGCCGGCATTGGCCAGCGCAACCACCTTGGCCTTGGAGGCCTGGGCTTGCAGCAGGAATGAGGAGAAGTCCGACGAGTTGAGCGGATGCTTGACCGCGCCGATCACCTTGCCTCCGGTCTCCTTCACGACATTGGCAGCATCGCGCTCCAGCGCCGCGCCGAATGCGTAATCGGCCGTGATGAAGAACCAGCTGTCTTCGCCGCGCTTCACCATCGCCTTTCCGGCAACATTCGAGAGTGCATAGGTGTCATAGGTCCAGTGCACGGTGTTCGGCGAACACTGCGCGCCGGTGATATCCGAACTGCCGCCGCCGGAATTGATGTGAATCTTGTTCTTCTCGCGGGTCAGGGCCGAGATAGGCAGCGCGACGGAGGATGTCGGCACGTCGAAGATCGCGTCGACCTTGTCATTGTCGTACCAGTTACGCGCAATGTTGACACCGACATCAGGCTTGTTCTGGTGATCCGCAGAAATCACCTGCACCGGCTTGCCTCCGGCCTTGCCGCCATAGTCGGCGACGGCCATTTCGGTCGCAACAACCGACCCTTTGCCGGTGGCGTCCGCGTACAGGCTCGACATATCCGTCAACACGCCGATCTTGACGACGTCGTCGGAAATCTGAGCATGGGCTGTCGAGGACATGAATGCGACAGCAAGGCCGGCCACAACTGTGGCGGTAAGTGACTTCATGGGGCGTGCTCCCTGGGATTTTCGCTGCTTGTGCAGCTTGGCTAGCGCCGGCATCCTGCGCCCGTTCATTTTGAGGGGCAAGAACGAGGCAGAGCAGTTTTCCGTGATCGGTCGAGGCGTTGGGCCTTACAGATTTGGCAGCGCCGTCACATTCACATTGATGGCGCCGTCGGCCTCCGCGATCACCCGGAGCGTTTTGGAATCGAAGGCGATCCCGCCAAGGCGGAGGCTGCTGATCTCGGCGCCGACGCGGATGCCATTTTCGTTCTTCTGGAAGTCCGCGATGGCGGCGGCGATCTTCTTTTGCGCGTTCGAGGCAAAGGGTTTCAGATCGATGGTCGCACGTTCCGCCAGCGTGTTCTGCAGCAATGGCATGGCAGCACGAGCTGCCGCGCCGAGCAGGCCGAAGGCCGCTTCAGACTCAACGGCGAGTTCCAGATCGGTGAAACGCAGCGTCTGCGCCGCCTGATCGAGCGCAGGCTTGCCCCAGACATGGACGGTTGCTTCGCCGCCAAGGCCGAACCAGCTCTGCTTCTCCTTCGCATTCACCAGCAACGAGATGAGCAGACGGTCGCCGGAGGCCGAGACGGTTGCCTTCTTCACCGTCACTGCGACCGCGCCGGAATTGTCTTCCGGGAACGTCTTGCCGGCGAGTTGCGCCTCGATGATCTTGTTCAGTTCAGTGAACGGCATATCCACGGGCACACCGATGCTGAGTTTGCCGGGGCCGGGCGGCACGATGACCAGCGTGGCAGGGAACGGACAATTCGGCTGGGTCTGTGTCGACGTCACGCGCGTTTCGGCTTCGACGCCGAGGGTCAGCGTCACATTGCTGGCATCGATGCGGGGCTGGGCAGCAACGGCACGCGTCGGCTTCAGTTCGAGGAACAGGCTTTGCAACGCGCTCGCTCCCTGCAGCGGAATCGACCTGCAGAGCCTGGCCCATTCGCGCCGGGCATTTTGCTCGAAGGCCGGATCGTTGCGCAGCCGCTGCTGCACGGCGGCGATCTGCTCGTTGACCGCATTGTCGATCATGGGCTTGACCTGTGCCGGCACATTGATGCGCGCGCCCGCGACCGATGCACTGGTGTCGCCGAGCGTCACCTGCGCGGCGAGGTTCGGTTCGATGCGCCAGTTCGGGGTCAGCCGCGGCTGCGCCGAGACCACCACATTGCCACGGATTTCCGCATTGGCATTGACGTTCTTGATGTTGATGTTGCCGAGTTGCTTGGCGACATTGCCACCCAGCAGGTTGCCGAGGGCGCCGCCCAGGGCGTCGCGGACATTTGTCGAGATCGCGCCAGAGACATTGAGCGTGCCGGTCAACGGCGTCGACATGGTCAGCGTGTCCTGCGCGCCGGTGGCTGCGATCGGCCCTCGCGCTGCCGTCCATTTGATATCGGCATCCTGAAGCAGTTGCTGTGCGGGATTATCCGCGATGCCATTGAAGCTGTGCGGCGCGCCGCGGTCGGCGGCGTCGCGGATCGCGCTGAGTGCGATGGCGACGGGGGCGACGATGCTGGAGCTGCGCGTAGGCGAAGCCGGCAGTGGCGGCAAGGCGACCAGTACCGGCGCCGAACCGGCGCCGCGGGGTGCCACATAGTCCATCACCTTGAGGGCGACCACGAAAAAGATCGCGACCAGCACGGCGCCGATCAGAATTGGTTTTAGACGCATGATGTCCCCGCTCGAAAACGCGGGGACACTACAATGCCGGGACGACCCGCGCCAGTTAGGAGCCGTGCCTCAGATTAGCCGCGTTTGCCACTTGCGCCGTCTGCACGGCGGTCCATTGGCAGCACGACAACCCTGGTGCCGACAGTGACACGGGAATACAGATCAGACACGTCCTGATTGGTGAGGCGGATGCAGCCCGACGAGACCTGCGTGCCGATGGTCTCCGGCATATTGGTGCCGTGGATGCGATAGATGGTGCCGCCGAGATACATCGCGCGGGCGCCGAGCGGGTTGCCGGGGCCGCCGGCCATGTGGCGTGGGAGATAGGGCTGGCGCGCGATCATGTCAGCGGGCGGGGTCCAGGCCGGCCATTCGGCCTTGCGGGTCACGGTCTGCACACCGGACCAGGTGAAGCCATCGCGGCCGACACCGATGCCGTAGCGGATCGCCTGACCATTGCCGAGCACGTAATAGAGATAGGTGTTCGGCGTATCGACGATGACAGTGCCGGGGGCTTCGCGGGTCGGATAGCTGACGATCTGGCGTTTGAAGCGCGCGGGCTGTTCGATGGCCGGGCGTTCGTCATCCATCTGCGGAGACTGCATGTAAGGCGAAGGCCCGCTCTGTACTGGCGGCGCCATGAAGAACGGAAACAGCGGCAGCGGCGTTGCGGCTGCCGGATGGGCAAAGGAGAAGGCGCCGGCAATGAGCGCGCCAATGGCAATGGCGGCACGGCGAATTTTTCGTTCGAAGGAAGCGAGGGTGATCATGGGAAACTCCGTTTGGGCGCCTGTGAATGAGCGCCCGTTCGGCGTCTCGTTGGCAGGAGATGTACCCAGCGGCCGTTTCAGGAAATTTGCGTCAATCGTGCAAAACGGTTTCGTCGCGGCGGAGTAATGTGTCGTCGCGGGGAAGCGGACAACATTGTTGCAGAAGAAATGACCGCCGGCGCGCCCGTTTGAATCAAGCGCGCCGGGCTTCGGATATTACTCGTTAACGGTGGTATCCGGGCGCCAGGTCAGCAGCCGGTTCTCGATCATGGTCAAGATCCATTCGGCCAGCAGCGCCACGATCGCAATGACGATCATCGCGGCGAAGACGCCGTTGGAATCAAACGAGCCTTGCGCGGTGGCAATCAGCAGCCCCATGCCTTCGCGGGCGCCGAGAAATTCGCCGACGATGGCGCCGACCAGCGCGAAGCCGAACGACACATGGAGACTGGCGAGAATCCACGACAGCGCCGAGGGCAGCACCACGGCGCGGGTCATCTGCCAGTTGCTGGCGCCGAGGATGCGCGCATTGGCGATCAGGTTCTTGTCGGCCTCGCGCACGCCCTGAAAGGCATTGGCGAACACCACGAAGAACACCATGACGACAGCGAGCGCGATCTTCGAGGCCGCGCCGAGGCCGAGGGCGACGATGAAGATCGAGCCGAGCACCACGCGCGGGATCGAGTTGGCCACCTTGATGTAGATCGAGAACACGTCCGACAGGAGCTGGTTACGCCCCAGCGCGATGCCGCACAGGATGCCCATGACCGAACCGATCAGGAAGCCGGCGCCGGCCTCGTAGATCGTGACCCAGATCTGCTTCCACAGCGGCCCGATTGACGTGCCGTTCTCGGTCCAGTCGATCAGCTTGGTGACGATGCCGGATGGCTGGCCGAAGAAGAACGGATCGATGACGCCGAGGCGAACGCCGAATTCCCAGCCGCCGATCAGGAATACCAGAACGGCAAGCCGTAGCGTCAGCACCAGCCGTTGGTGGCGGCGCATGCGCTGAACGGCGGTCTCGATGCGGCCGTCGGTGGCGAGAGGGGCGGTGACTGTTGACTCGGTCATGTCAATGTCCCGCCCGTGCGCGCAAGACTTCCTCGCGCAGGTCGTCGGAGATTTTTCGCGCGATGGCGATGAAGCGTTCGTCGTAGCGCAAGGTGGCGACATCGCGCGGGCGCGGCAGGTCGATGGTGTGGACGGACTTCACCCGCGCCGGTCGCGTGGTCAGCACCGCAACGCGGTCGGCCAGCAGGATGGCTTCGTCGAGATCATGCGTCACGAACAGCACCGCCGATTTCGCCTGCGCCCACAGTTGCAGCAATTCCTCCTGCATCAATTCGCGGGTCTGCACGTCGAGCGCGGAGAATGGCTCGTCCATCAGCAGCACTTGCGGATTGTTGATGAAGGTCTGCGCCAGCGCCACGCGCTTGCGCATGCCACCTGAGAGCTGATGCGGATGATGATGTTCGAAGCCCTTCAGTCCGACGCGAATGATCCAGTCACGCGCGGCGGCCTCCGCCCTGTCTTTCGGTACGCCGCGAAACAGCGGTCCGGCCATGACATTGCCGAGCACGTCGCGCCACGGGAATACTGCGTCCTGCTGGAACACGAAGCCAACGCGGCGATCGACACCGGTCACCGGCGCATCGAACAATGTGACTTCGCCGCCTTGCGGGCGGGCGAGGCCGGCGATCAGCCCGAGCGTCGTCGATTTGCCGCAGCCGGTGGGGCCGACCACGGCCATGAATTCGCCGGGCGCAATGCTAAGGTCGAAATCCTCGAGCGCGGAGAGAACGTCACCCGAAGGCGTGACGAAGCGGCGCGCGACGTTCTTCAGCGCGACGGCGGAGGGCGATGCGATTGCGGTCATGCTCAGTTCGTCGCGTTGGCTTTGACCACGAAATCCGTGGTGTAGGTCTTGGCGAGGTCGATGGTCTTGCCCTTGAGGTTGGGCGAGAAGCTGTTCAGCACGCTCAGCACCGATTCCGGCGCACCTGCCGGCATCATGCCGTCGACCGAATATTGCGGCTTGCCTTCGCGCAGACCCTGCACATAGAGATCGAGCTCGCCGGCATAATAGTCCTTCGGCATCTGGGCCGCGATTTCCTCGGGCGAGTGGCTGTTCATCCACTTCAGCGTCTTCACGAAGGCATTGACGACCTTCTGCGCCGTCTCCTTGTTCGCCTCCATCCAGGCGCGGTCCATATAGAGACACGCGGCCGGATAATCGCCGCCAAGTGCAGCGCGGGTACTCTCCGGCGTGCGCAGGTCGATGCCGACTTTGGCCGTGCCATTCTTGACCGCGCGCGCCACCGTCGGCTCCGTGGTCATGCCGGAAACGATCTTGCCCTGCTGCATGGAAGCCAGGAACGTATCGCCGGCGCCGACCGGGACGAGCGTGTAGTCCTGCACCTTCAGCCCTGCCTTGGCGGCGAGCGCGCGGGTCAGGAAGTCGGTGGCGGAGCCGAGGCCGGTAACGCCGAGCGCCTGGCCCTTCCAGTTGGCGGGGTCCTTCAGTTTGTCGGCATCCGCGGCTTTCACCAGCACGACTTCGCCAGGCGCGACGGCGAACTGCACCACCGAGGTGATGAACTTGCCTTTGGACTGCAGATCGATGGTGTGATCGTAGAACCCGACCACGCCCTGGACTTCACGGGCGAGCAGCGCGGTCGCGGCCTGCGAACCGGATGTCGAATTGAACAGTTCGACGTCGAGACCCTGTTCCTTGAAGAAGCCGAGTTGCGCCGCGAGCTTCGCCGGCAGATAGATCTGTTTGTCGATGCCGCCGACCATGATCTTGATCGGAGTTTGCGCAGCGGCGGGGGCGGCGAGCGCGGCGGCGGACAAAACAACGGCAACAGCGGCGGCAAAAATTCTGCGCATGGACGTTTCCTGACTTCGATATTTCCGGCGCTCATCTACCGTGCAGCGGTATGCGCAAGCGCTCGTAAAGACGGGTATCAGGACCCACCCTGCGTCATGCTGTCAATCGGCTATTCGCATGACATGACAGCAAAAAGCGCCCGCTCGGTGGGAGCGGACGCCAAAGTTAGGGAAAAATACGGGAACGGGGGTCTACAGCAAGCCCAACACGATAGCGCCGACGAAGACGATTGCCGCATAGGCCGTCACAACGCTCAGCTGACCCATCATAGTCACGGGAACCTCCCTTTATGACGTTGTCGCGCGGAGTAACGCGGAGGGCGGTGGGGCGTTCCAGAGATACAAGGAAAAATACGCGCAAATAATTCGCTGCACCGCAACCTTGCCGCTACTGCGTCCTGGCTGCCGACAGGCGAAACCACGCAAACATCATCGGCACCAAAATTTGATTAGCGTGATATACATACGAATATAACGAGGCCAGCCGACCATCGTGCGCGACATCACGGAAGGCTCGAGCCCGTCGATGAAGAACAGTTCGGGCGCACATTCCATTCGGCGGATCCAAGCAGTCCGGCATTGGCGTCGAGTCCGCGGAGGAAGGTCTCGCCGAATTCACCCAGCTGCAGATCATCAACGCGGCGCTCTGATCGACGTCTCACCATGTGGCATGCGCTCTCTTCCTTTCGGGCACGGGAACGCATCGCATGTTTGCGCGGGGAACTTCGCCACGCCCGCAACATGGTGAATCAAACGTGAATTCATTGCGTTGAAGAGTCTTTAAAACATTTCGACCACCTTGCGCGAATGACGCGCAGAGTTCGTTTGTATCTCGTCGGCTCCGTCGTCCTTGTATCGCTTGCAGGTTGCGGCCGCGGTCTGTTTCAGACCCAGGAACGTGAGCCATGGCGTGCCGAGGCAGAAGTCGCATGTCTGAAATCAGGCGCGGTGAAAGAGGGCGCTGATCTGGTTCGGATCAACCCGATTTCCGGGCCCGGTGTCTGCGGCGCAGAATTTCCCTTGAAGGTGGCGGCGCTCGGCGAGTCGAGCAGCAGCTACGGTTTTGCCGATGAAACCTTGCGGCCGCCGGGCGGCATCGGCGGTGCGAGCCAGCCGCGCTGGCCGGTGCAGCCACAGCCGCAGTCGCAGGTCATGACGCGTCCGGCGAACAGCTATCCGGGTTCCTATCCGCAAGCGGCGTCGCAGCAGCCGTCCTATGGCGGCGCAGCCAATAACGGACCGATCTCGTTGAACGCGCCTGGCGTACCGCCGGACAGCGAGGACGAAATCGAATTGCCGCCGGAAGGTTCGCCGCAGACGATGCGCCCGCCGCAGCAGGAGCAGCCGCGCGCGCCATACGGCCGCTATAGTTCAGGCGTGCCGCAGAGCCAGCCGCCGCAGGATTACGCGCCGCAGCGCCTCGGCCCGGGAGCCGGCAATGTCACGGGCTCGGTCGGGCCCGTCGTCGTGAAGCCCGTGGCGACACTGGCCTGTCCGATCGTCTCCGCGCTCGACAAGTGGCTTGCGGAGTCCGTGCAGCCGGCGGCCATGCGCTGGTTCGGCGTCCGCGTCGCCGAGATCAAGCAGATCTCCGCCTATTCGTGCCGCGGCATGAACGGCAATTCGCGCGCGCATATTTCCGAACATGCGTTCGGCAATGCCCTCGATATCTCCGCCTTCGTGCTCGCCGATGGTCGCAGCATTTCGGTGAAGGCAGGCTGGAAGGGTATGCCGGAAGAGCAGGGCTTCCTGCGCGACATCCAGGGTGGCGCGTGCCAGGTCTTCAACACCGTGCTGGCGCCGGGCTCCAACGTCTATCACTACGATCACATTCACGTGGATCTGATGCGCCGGGCCAAGCGCCCGGTGATCTGCCAGCCCGCGGCTGTCTCTGGTGAGGAGATTGCCGCGCGTGCGCAGAGCCGCAATCCCTATGCCAGCCGCAACAATAACAATGACTACGGCGGCGTGACCGGCTCGATCGGCCGCACCGCCAAGAAGTCCACGCGCAAATCGCCTGACGACGAGGATTTCTACGAGAACGAATAGGCCGGCTTGTCAGATGCGGTAGGCCGCGAGGAACATCCGCACGGCGCTGTCGACGACCTTGTCGATCTCCGCGCGCGTGGGTGTCGGCTTGGCCTGGAAGATGAAGGGCTGAAACAGCGTCGCCTGGCACGACATCATGAATTGCGCCGCGGCAAGCTCGGTATCCTTGATTTCCAGTTCCTGCGCAGCGACGCGGGCATCGAGATAGGCCGCGACCTGCCTGATCGCGTGTGCCAGCACCGCTTCATAAAAGCGCTTTCCGACATCGGGCATGCGTTCCGCGATGGCCATCACGGTGCGGATCGCCGAGCCGCCGCCGGGCCGGCACAGCAACTCAATATAGGCACGGCCGAATTCGCCGAGCGTGGTCACCGCATCGCGCTCGGGATCGAGATTGAAGACGGCCTTGCCCTGTTCGAGCTTCTCCTGCTCGACGATCGCTTCGAACAGCGCGCTCTTGTCGGTGAAATAGACATAGAGCGTGCCCTTGGAGACGCCGGCGGCACGCGCGATCTCACCCATGCTGGCGCCGTCGAAGCCCAGATCCAGGAAAACCTTGCGCGCGCCATCGAGAATTTGGCGGCGCTTGGCGCTGTCTTCCTCGCCGACGGGCGAGAGGGAGGCATGGTGAGAGGCAACCATTCGTTCAGCCTGTTGGATGAATCAGCAAAATATCGTTCCGAAGAGAACCAGAATAACGCGAAATCGTGATGAACTGGCCAAACTCTATCTTGACCGAACCGTTCGGTCAATTTACATATTGCCGCAGCAAGCGGGAGCCCGGTCTGTCGGGAGGTCTTCGCATTTACATGCTCAGGAGGCCGGAATGGCCGGACCACGCGACCAGGCTGCCCGTATCATTCGCCCCGAAGGCGAGGCTGACAGCACCCCGGTGCGCGTCGTGTCGCCCGCAGCGGATGAACCCGCGGCCCGCGGCCCTGCAGACGCGCCCGCATCTGAACAACCCGCCGGAGCAGCACGGGCCGCTACCGCGCAGACCGCTGCGCCAAAATCCGGCAAGAAGAAAAAAGTGCTGCTCGGCGTCGGCGCGCTGCTCGCCGTTGCGGGCATCTATTACGGCGTGAACTATTATCTGGTCGGCCGCTTCATCGTGTCCACCGACGATGCCTATGTCCGCGCCAGCAACACCACGCTGGGGGCGCGCGTGTCCGGCCACATCGCGCAGATCCTGCCGGGTGATAACGTGGCGGTGAAGGCCGGCGAGGTGATCTTCAGGATCGACGACGGCGACTACCGCATCGCCGTCGATGCTGCCAAGCGCAAGATCGACACCCAGAAGGCCACCATCGAACGGATCGGCCGTCAGGTCGGTGCGCAGGAAAGCGCTGTCGAACAGGCCCAGGCCCAGCTCGCATCGGCCGATGCCGCCGCCAATCGCGCCGTGCTTGAATTCGACCGCCAGGAAACGCTGAGCAAGCAGGGCTTTGCCTCACGCTCGGTCTATGAGACCTCGCAGTCCAACCGTGACCAGACCTCGGCTGCCGTCAAGGCCGCGAAGGCATCCGTCGACTCCGCCAGGAGCAGCGTCGAAGTGACGAAGGCGCAGCAGAACGAGGCGCGCGCACAGCTCGCCGAATTGCAGAGCGCGCTGGACAAGGCCGAACGCGACCTCGCCTTCACGACCGTGAAGTCGCCGGTGGACGGCATCTTCTCCAACCGTCTCATCTCGACCGGGGATTTCGTTTCGATGGGGCAGCGCCTCGGCAATGTCGTGCCGCTCAACGACGTCTATATCGATGCCAATTTCAAGGAGACGCAGCTGCGCCGTCTGAAGCCGGGCCAGCCGGTCTCGATCGAGCTCGATGCGGATAGCAGCCGCGCCATCGAGGGCACGGTCGAAAGCCTCGCGCCGGCCGCGGGCTCGGTGTTCACGCTGCTGCCGCCGGACAATGCGACCGGCAACTTCACCAAGATCGTGCAGCGCGTGCCTGTGCGCCTCAGGGTGCCGGCTGACGTCGCGAGAGAGAATCTCCTGCGCGCCGGCATGTCGGTCTATGTCCGCGTCAATACCAAGCCGGGTGCTGAACCCGCGCGCTAGGTCAGGACAAGCAGATGTCCACGACGACAACCATGTCAGCCGCACCGCCCGCCACTCCGGCTGCGGACCATGTCGCGCCGAAACGCCTGATCGCGTTTCTGATCATGGTGTTCGGCATGTTCATGTCGATCCTGGACATCCAGATCGTCTCGGCATCGCTGTCTGAGATCCAGGCTGGTCTGTCGGCGTCATCCAGCGAAGTCTCCTGGGTGCAGACGGCCTATCTGATCGCGGAAGTGATCGCGATCCCGCTGTCGGGCTTCCTGTCGCGCGCGCTCGGCACGCGCATGTTGTTCGCCATCTCCGCCGCGGGCTTCACCTTCGCGAGCCTGATGTGCGGCTTCACCTCGTCGATCGAGCAGATGATCCTGTGGCGCGCGATCCAGGGCTTTCTCGGCGCCGGCATGATCCCGACGGTTTTCGCCTCGGCCTACACGGTGTTTCCGCGCTCCAAATTCCACATCGTCGGCCCGATCATCGGTCTCGTCGCGACGCTGGCGCCGACCATCGGGCCCACGGTGGGCGGCTACATCACCGACGCGCTGTCATGGCACTGGCTGTTCTTCATCAACGTGGTCCCCGGCATCGGCATCACCATTGGCGTGCTGGCGCTGGTGGATTTCGACGAGCCGCATTTCGAACTGCTCGATCATTTCGACTGGTGGGGCCTCGGCTTCATGGCCGGCTTCCTCGGCTCGCTGGAATATGTGCTGGAAGAGGGGCCGCGCAACGACTGGTTCGGCGACACCTCGATCGCGATCTTTGCCGTTGTCTGTGTTGTGTGCTGCGTGGCGTTTTTCTGGCGCGTGCTGACGGCGAAGGAACCGATCGTTGACATCCGCGCCTTCACCGATCGCAACTTCGCGCTGGGCTGTCTGTTCTCGTTCTGCGTCGGCATCGGCCTCTATGGTCTGACTTATCTCTATCCGCGCTATCTCGCCGAAATCCGCGGTTACAGCGCGCTGATGATCGGTGAGACCATGTTCGTCTCGGGCGTTGCGATGTTTCTGACGGCGCCGCTGGTGGCGCGTCTGATGCAGAAGATCGACATGCGCTATCTCATCATGACGGGATTGGTGCTGTTCGCTGCCGGCACATGGCAGATGACCTGGATTACCCGCGACTTCGACTTCTACGAATTGCTCGTGCCGCAGATCCTGCGCGGCATCGGCATGATGATGGCGATGGTCCCCGTCAACAACATTGCCCTCGGCACCCTGGCGCCGCAGATGCTGAAGAATGCGTCCGGCCTGTTCAACCTGACGCGCAATCTTGGCGGCGCGCTTGGCCTCGCGCTGATCAACACCGTGCTCGATCACCGCACCGATTTCCACATCACGCGGCTGCACGACAAGGTGACATGGGGCAACGCGCAGGCAGTCGAGATGCTCAACATGTTCACCCAGAAATTCCAGGGCATGGGCGACGCCTCGCGGATGGCGATGAAGCAGCTGTCGCAGATCGTGCATCGGCAGGCCGTGGTGATGAGCTTCGGCGACGCGTTCTTCGCGCTGTCGGTGTTCTATGTCGGTCTCAGTCTCATGGTGATGCTGTTGAACAAGCCCGGCAATCCCGCGAGTGCCGGCGGCGGGCACTAGGCGCGGCTGGAGCGGTTCTATTGCCAATCCGCAATTGCTGTTGGCCATCTTGTTGCCAAAAGCCGGGGGCACATCTATAAAACATCATCCATTGCTCGAACCGAGGGAGAGTCTCCATGAAGTCGATTGATCTGCTCTCCGGAATTCTCGGTTCGGTGCACGCATGCGGATTTATGCGGGCTCATTGAGCCCCGGTTCCGCCTCTGCCGGTCGGGCCTGATGTCCCAACCATCCTGATCTTTCCCGTTTCTGTACTTTTAGGACGCTCGCGCTCGGTCTGGCCGTTGCGCGTCAAACCATGGAGCCGGTCTGCGCAGGGGCGTCGCCGGATGATGTCATGACTCTGAAATCCAAAGACCGCGCTGCCGCTATCCGCGTGGTAATCCCTTTCGTGATCCGGCACTGGCTCCGGCAGCCCGGGCGCGCGGCGACAGTTGCCATCGGTTTGCTCGGCGCGACGGTGGCCGATCTGTTCATGCCGCTGTTCTCCGGCCAGCTGGTCGATGCCGTGACCAAAGGCGGCGCAGATCCGGCGGCGCGGCAGGCGGCGTTCACAGCGTTCGGCGCCATCGTGGCGCTTGGTGCGACGTCGATGCTGCTCCGGCTGCTCGGCATCCACGCCATCGTTCCGTTCACGCTGCGCATCATGTCCGACCTGTCGCGTGAGGCTTTCGCGCGCGTGCAGCGCTTCTCGACCGATTGGCACGCGAACAGTTTTGCTGGCTCCACGGTGCGCAAGGTCACGCGCGGCATGTGGGCGGTCGATCTGCTCAACGACACGCTGCTGATGGCGCTGTTGCCGTCGCTGGTGGTGTTGCTGGGCTCGATGCTGCTGCTCGGCTGGCATTGGCCGGCGCTGGGCGCCGTGATCGCCGTCGGCACGGTCGCCTATATCGCGATGACCGTGTGGTTCTCTACGCGTTACATCGCGCCGGCCGCGCGTGTGTCGAATGCCTGGGACACCAAGGTTGGCGGCACGCTCGCGGACGCACTGACTTGCAATGCGGTTGTGAAATCCTTTGGCGCGGAGCGGCGCGAGGATGAGCGGCTGGGGCAGGTCGTCGGTCGCTGGCGCGTGCGCGTGGCCCGGACATGGTTTCGCTACAACACCACGAGCACGATCCAGCTCGCGGTGCTGCTCTGCGTGCGCACGGCGGTGATTGGCGGGGCGTTGTGGCTGTGGCTGAACGGGCAGGCGACGGCGGGCGATGTCACCTATGTGCTGACGAGTTATGTCGTCATCCACGGCTATCTGCGCGATGTCGGCATGCACATCAACAATCTGCAGCGTTCAGTGAACGATATGGAGGAGCTTGTCGCGATCCATGATGTTGCGCTCGGCATTGCCGATGCACCCGATGCCCAGCCGATTGCCATCACCGGCGGGCGTATCCTGTTCGACGACGTGACGTTCCACTATGGCGGTCATGCCACGCCGCTCTATGACGGGCTGTCGGTGGACATCCGTGCCGGTGAACGCGTCGGCCTGGTCGGGCGTTCGGGCTCGGGCAAGACGACCTTCGTGAAGCTGATCCAGCGGCTCTACGATGTCTCGGACGGTCGCATCCTGATCGACGGCCAGAACATTGCGGAGGTCACGCAGGAATCGCTGCGCAGCCGGATTGCGATCGTGCAGCAGGATCCGATCCTGTTCCATCGCTCGCTGGCTGACAACATCGCCTATGGCCGGCCCGGCGCCAGCATGGCGGCGATCGAACAGGCGGCGCGGCTGGCCAATGCGCATGACTTCATCGCGCGGCTGCCGAAAGGCTACGGCACGCTGGTCGGTGAGCGCGGTGTGAAACTGTCGGGCGGCGAGCGGCAACGCGTCGCGCTGGCCCGTGCGTTCCTGGCGGACGCACCGGTGCTGATTCTGGACGAGGCGACATCGAGCCTCGATTCAGAGTCGGAAGCGCTGATCCAGGAAGCGATGGAGCGGCTGATGCAGGGCCGCACCTCGATCGTGATCGCGCATCGCCTGTCGACCGTGCGCAGCCTCGATCGCATCCTGGTGTTCGATCACGGGCACATCGCGGAGGAGGGCACCCATGCCACGCTCACGGCGCGACCGGGCGGCATCTATCGCGGCCTGTTCGAGCGTCAGGTGCTCGATCTCGATCGCACCAGTGCGGCCGGTTGATCGGACAGCTCCGACTGCGCCAAAACTGGCGAAGGGCCCGGCGTTTTGCGCCGGGCCCTTCGTTGTTCAGAAAGATATCAGCCGGCCTGTAAGCCGGGTTCTGTAGGGCACCGCCGATTTGCACCGGCGATACGTGACGGCCATTCCTCTGGGACCATAGTTGCCTATGGCCTCAAGCAACCTACCCGGACAGCGAGCCTGACATCGCCCTGCAGTGTTATCGCTCAAGGTGAGCGAACTGACTGCGTTGCCGTCCCTATTCGGTTTTGCTCCCGGTGTGGTTTGCCATGCCGTTTCCGTTACCGGATACGCGGTGCGCTCTTACCGCACCTTTTCACCCTTACCGCGCCATCTCCTTGCGGAGGGAGGCGAGGCGGTTCGTTCTCTGTGGCACTTTCCCTGGGGTCACCCCCGCCGGACGTTATCCGGCACCGTATGTCGATGGAGCCCGGACTTTCCTCTCCCACAGCCTTTCGACCATAGCGGGAGCGGCCGTCCAGCCGACTGACGGCACAGGCATGGAGGCTCAGGGCCGTGGCGTCAAGCCGGGAACGCGCGCAGTCTTTGCCAAAATAAATTATCCTGAAGATGTCGTTCTGCTGCCGGCTCGTTCGACTGACGGCATGATCCCGAAATGCAGAAACCGGCTTTCGGACCAGATCATGCCAAAGTCACGGCGAATGGCGCCGATCAAAAGGAGTGAGCAAGATGCAGTATCTGTTGATGATCTACCAGAGCGAAGCCGAGTACGCGAAACGGGACGCCGCGGAGAACCAGAAGATGCTTGAGGAGTATGGTGCGTTCACCCAGTCCATCGTCCAGAGCGGCAACTTCAAGGCAGCCGACCGGCTGCAACCGACGACCACAGCGACCACGGTGCGGGTGCGCGACGGCAAGACGCTCACCACCGATGGTCCGTTCGCCGAGACGCACGAACAACTCGCCGGTTATTATCTGGTCGAGGCGAAGGATCTCGATGCCGCACTGGCGATTGCGGCGCGGATTCCCAGCGCGCGGATTGGTTCAATCGAGGTGCGGCCGATCTGGGTCTATAACTGACGTCATGACGCCGGCCGAAATCGACAAGATCTTTCGCAACGAGGCGGGTCGCGCGCTGGCGACGCTGATCCGCCTCGTCGGCGATTTCGATTTGGCTGAAGATGCGTTGCAGGAAGCCTTCGCGGTTGCGCTTGAAAAATGGCCAACCGCGGCGCCGCCGGAAAATCCACGTGCGTGGCTAGTCAATGTCGGCCGCAACAAGGCGATCGACCGTGTCAGGCGTCAGTTATCGTTTCGCGGCAAGCAGGAACAGGTGACGCACGAGCTGTTGCTGAATGCGTACGCAAATGACGATCGCTGCGATGCCGCCGTTCTCGATGACGACATGCTGCGGCTGATTTTCATCTGCTGCCATCCGGCCTTCGCCGAGGAGGTGCAGGTGGCGCTGACGCTGCGGACCGTCTGTGGATTGAGCACCGCTCAGGTGGCACGGGCGTTTCTGATCGGCGAAGACGCCATGGCGCAACGACTGGTCCGGGCCAAACAGAAGATCCGTATCGCCGGAATTCCCTATGAAGTGCCTGGGCGGGATGCGCTCGAACAGCGCCTGCGCGGCGTATTGGCCGTGATCTATCTGGTTTTCACAGAGGGCTATGTTGCCACGTCTGGCGACGATCTGATGCGGCCGGACCTGGCGCGGGAAGCAATCCGGCTGGCTCGTTTGCTGGATGCGCTGTTGCCGCAGCGACGCGAGGTCAAAGGCCTGCTGGCGCTGATGCTGCTGCACGACGCGCGCCGCTCCGGTCGTGCGACGGCGGATGGCGATATCGTGCTGCTGGAAGCGCAGGATCGGTCGCTGTGGGATCATCACCAGATTGCCGAGGGATTGCGGCTGGTCGAGGATGCGTTGCACGCTCCCGGCCGACCCGATGACTATGTGGTGCAGGCCGCGATCGCGGCGCTGCATGCGCGGGCGCCAAGCTATCAAGCCACCGACTGGCCGCAGATCGCCGGGCTCTACGAAGTCCTGCTGCGGATCAGGCCATCGCCGGTGATCGAACTCAACCATGCCGCGGCGGTGGCGATGGTCGATGGTCCGCTGCGTGCCTTGGATCTGATCGACGCATTGCAGGCGCGGGGCGGACTCGACGGCTACGATTTGCTGCTGGCGGTGCGCGCCGATCTGTTGCGCCGTCTCGGTCGGCGCGATGCCGCCCGCGATGCGTATCATCGGGCCAGCGCGGCCACACAGCTGTCGCCGCTGCGCCGGCTTTACGCGCGCCGGCTGGCTGAACTGGACGAGATGAACGATCCGGAGATCTAGGCTGTCGCTTCGCTGGGCAGGCTGGCGAGCAGGGCCTGCAGGGTCGTCAACGTCGAGTGATCCACGAGACCGTCGACGCGTTCGGGACGGAAATGGCGCTGGAAGGCAGTGACCACTTCCATGGTCGGGGCATTGTACTGGCCGTCGGTCTCGATGCCGTAGCCATAGCGCGCCAGCGCATGTTGCAGCGCCAGGACGTCTTCGCCCTCGGTGCCGAGCTTCATGGTTTCGCCGCGCACGATCGGCGCCGGCATTACCCAGTGGCCAACGCCGGAATTGGCCAGCGAGTGCCACGGAAATTTCTCGCCGGGATCCTTCTTGCGCGAGGGCGAGACGTCGGAATGGCCGAGCACGCGATGCGGCTGCAGATCATGGCGCAGCATGATGCCGCGGCACAAAGCGGTCACCGCTGCGATCTGCCGGCTCGGAAAGTCCGGATAGCCCCAGTCATGGCCGCGATTGATGATCTCGATGCCGATGGAGCAGGAATTGATATCCTCTTCGCCGGCCCAGAAGCCGACGCCGGCATGCCAGGCGCGCTTGGCTTCCGGCACCGTCTGCACGATACGGCCATCCTCGAGCACGATGTAATGTGCAGAGACATCGGTGCCCGCGCTGCACAGGCGCGTAATCGCGCCTTCCGCATCGGGCATGCCGGTGTAGTGCAGCACGATCATATCGGGCACGCGGCCCTTGTTGCGCTCACCGAAATTCGGCGACGGGATCACGTCAGAGACCACAGAGGAATCCGGGGTGAATGTCGGCATGTCCGCGGCGCCCTTGGGAATCGGGAGGGTGCGGTGACGCCTGGATTCGGATCCAGCGGGTGCGGACGAAGGTGATGCCATCAGAAAACTCAAATCAGTCACGAGAACAGCAGCACATATCGGTTGCGCCGCATGCGTGTACTATCCTCGACGGACACCTTGCTCTGCAACAACCGCATGACAGTTTTGCCCCATTTTTATTCACCGTGGGCCCAAGGCATCACCACTACGATGAAACCGGCACTTGTAATTGATCGACTGCTCTCCAGCCCATCAACGCTTTCTTAACGCTAAGTGCCGTTACTGAGAGGTGACGAGCCGACCTGAAAAGGGCGGCCAAAGTTCCATTTTGACGTTCAAATCCCATGGCAACCCCGACAAATCCATGCGGACGTCCGGCCTGCCTCGCGCGAAACGCGGGTGGTGCGTTGAATGGAACCCGTAATCGCGCGGCGATCGGGCTTTTCAGGAGGAAAAGCCCGGCGGCGCGCCGACAGTTGAGGCGACATGGGCCAGTTGGTGTCCAGTTTGATTTTACGCCTCGATGCGAAGGAACGGAACGCGCTGTCTGTACGCTTCCGGCGGCCGCGCCCATGAGCACGCCCGATACCCGACATATCTCCGTTCTCGGCGTTGAAGCCGTCGATATGCTGAACCCGCACGCGGGCGGCATCTATGTCGATGCCACATTCGGCGCCGGCGGCTATTCCCGCGCCATTCTTGCGACCGAGGGAACCCGTGTTATCGCCATCGATCGTGACCGGACCGCCATCGCCGGCGGGTTCGATCTGGTCGACAAGTCCGATGGCCGTCTCACGCTGGTCGAAGATCGCTTCTCCAATCTCGCCGATGTCTGCATTGCGCAGGGCGAGCCGCTCGTCGATGGCGTCGTGATGGATGTCGGCGTGTCATCGATGCAGCTCGATCAGGCCGAGCGCGGCTTCTCGTTCCGTTTCGACGGCCCGCTCGACATGCGCATGAGCCAGCACGGCCCGACCGCGGCGGAAGTTGTCGCGAAGGCCTCCGAGGCCGATCTCGCCAATATCATCTATATCTTCGGCGAGGAGCGGCACTCCCGCTCCGTCGCACGTGCGATCGTCGCCGCCCGCAAGGAAGCGCCGATCGAGACGACGAAACAGCTCGTCGATATCGTGCAGAAGGTCGTGTGGGCCAAGCCCGGCGAAATCCATCCGGCGACGCGGACGTTCCAGGCGCTGCGCATCTTCGTCAATGAAGAGCTCGATGAACTTCATACTGCGCTGGCTGCCGCCGAGCGCGTGCTGAAGCCGGGCGGCCGGCTGTCGGTGGTCTCGTTCCATTCGCTGGAAGACCGCATCGTCAAGAATTTCATGGTCGAGCGCAGCAAGACCGGCGGCGGATCGCGGCATCTGCCGGAGATCGCCCAATCCAGGCCGCGCTTCTCGCTCGTCAACAAGCGCCCGATCACCGCGGGCGACGAAGAACTCAGGGCCAATCCGCGCGCGCGCTCGGCGAAACTGCGCGGTGCCGAGCGCACCGATGCGCCGGCACAGGATGCCGGCCCGTTGCCGGGCTGGCCGACGCTCGCCTCCGTGATGAAGGGAGGCTGACCATGCGGATCATCCACCTTCTCGTTATTGCCGTTCTCGTCTTCGCCGCCGCCTATGTCTATCGCATCAAGATGGAATCCACCGTGCGCACCGAGAAGGTGCTGCGCCTGCATGCCGACATCCGCGAGCAGCGCGATGCCATTGCGTCGCTGCGTGCCGAATGGGCCAAGCTCGATGCGCCGATGCGGTTGCAGGGCCTCGCCGAACGTCATCTCAAACTGCAGCCGATGACGGCACAGCAATTCGACACGTTGAAGAACCTGCCGGACCGGCCGTCGAATTTCGCCAGGCCGGGCGAGCCCGATCCAATCGGCGCGATGCTCAACACCATCGATCCGGACATCGTGACAGGCTCGGTGCCCGCATCAGAGAATCGGCCGGAGGATCCGCAGTGACAGGTCAGCCGCTCGACCCGAACAAACCGGTCACCCGGCCGCCGGAGCCCTGGCGCCAGCGTCTGATCCGCAGCCTGCTTTACGGGCGCAACGTCGATCGCGCGGCGAAGGCGCGTGCGCGCGTTGGCCTCGCCATGATCGCATTCGGCGGCGTCTACGGCATCATCGCCGTGCGTCTCATCATGTTCGCCGTCAACGGCGATGCCCATGCCGAACGTCGCGCCACGCGTGACGCCATTGCGACCGCACGCCCGGATATCGTCGACCGCAATGGTGCGATCCTTGCGACCGACGTGAAATCGCCGTCGCTGTTCTCGGAGCCGCGTCGCATCATCGACAAGGACGAAGCGGTCGAATTGCTCACCGGCGCGTTGCCCGATCTCGACAGCGCCGAAGTGCGCGAGCGGATCATGAGCAAGAAGGGCTTTGCCTGGCTCAAGCGCGAGATCACGCCGCAGCAGCAGCGCGACATTCATCGCCTGGGTATTCCCGGCATCGGCTTCCTGCGCGAGAACAAACGCGTCTATCCGAGCGGAGCGGCGGTGTCGCATCTGATCGGCCTGACCAATATCGACAATCAGGGCATCGCCGGCATCGAGAAATGGCTCGACACCAACGGCCTTGCCGATCTGCATCGTGCAGGCTTTGCTTCGGACCGTCTGCAGAAGCCGGTTGAACTCGCCGTCGACCTGCGCGTCGAACACGCGCTGCGCGACGAACTGCTCAAGGCCAAGGCGAAATACAGCGCCAAGGCAGCGTCGGGCCTTGTGTCCAATGTGAAGACCGGCGAGATCGTCGCCATGGTCTCGCTGCCCGACTTCGATCCGAACAATCCGAAGGAAGCGCACGATCCCGATCGCATCAACCGACTGACCACCGGCGTCTATGAAATGGGCTCGACCTTCAAGACCCTGACGCTGGCAATGGCGCTGGATAGCGGCAAGGCCAATCTGAATACCATGTATGACGCGCGTTATCCGCTCAGCTATGGCAAGTTCAAGATCCACGACACCCATCCGGTGCCGCGTCCGATCTCGCTGGCCGAAGTCTTCACTTTCTCGTCCAATGTCGGCGCGGCGAAGATCGCGCTCGGGCAGGGCGTCGAAGCGCACAAGGCCTTCCTGAAGAAAGTCGGCCAGCTCGATCGCCTGCGCACCGAACTGCCGGAGAGCGCGATGCCAATCGTGCCGAAGCGCTGGGGCGAACTGAACACCATCACGATCGCGTTCGGTCACGGCATGGCTGTGGCGCCGCTGCAGGCGGTGATGGGCGTCAATGCGATGATCAATGGCGGGCTGCTGATCCCGCCGACCTTCCTGAAGCGCACCGAAGAGGAAGCGCGGGAGATCGGCAAGCGCGTCATCAAGAAAGAGACCAGCGACAAGGTGCGTTACATGATGCGCCTGAATGCCGAGACCGGTTCGGCGCGGCAGGCCGAAGCCAGGGCCAAGGGCTACTATCTCGGCGGCAAGACCGGCACGGCCGAAAAGGTCGTCAACGGCCGCTATTCCAAGAAGCAGGTGCTGAATTCCTTTACCGCCGTGCTGCCGATGGACAATCCGCAATTCCAGGTTCTGGTGATGCTGGACGAGCCGAAGGCGCTGCCGGAAACCCATGGTTTCATCACCTCGGGCTGGAATGCTGTGCCGACGGGGGGCAATGTCATCGCCCGCATCGCGCCGCTTTTGGGACTTGAGCCGCGCTTCGATCTGGCGCCGTCCGACCGCCTTATTCTTGCGACATCCAAGGTGACTCAGTAACGCCGCATCTGCGCTTTACAGCCGGTGCAAAATGCGGTTTGCGTGGCGTTGCGGAACCCGATGTGTCCTCGATCTGGCCTGCCCGGAGCAGCATGAAACTACGCGATTTGTTCAGTCCTGATACCGTGATGGAGGAGTCCGCAAGGGACGTGGCCGTCACCGGACTCGCTGTGGACAGCCGCGCGGTCAAGCCGGGCGATTTGTTCTTCGCGCTGGCGGGCGCGAAGACCGACGGCGCGCGCTTCATCACGCAGGCGCTGGCGTCGGGTGCCGTCGCTATCGCGGGCGACCATCATCCCGGTGGATTGTCTGTGCCCTTTGTGCGCACGCGCAACCCGCGCCTGGCACTGGCTCTCGCCGCAGCCAGATTCTATCCGCGGCAGCCCGCCGTCGTTGCCGCTGTCACCGGGACATCGGGCAAGACCTCTGTCGCGTCCTTTGCGCGCGAGATCTGGGGCCGCCTTGGATATGCTTCCGCGAGCATCGGTACCATCGGTCTGGTATCGCCGAAGCGCACCATCTATGGCTCGCTCACCACGCCCGATCCGATCTCGCTGCACAAACAGATCGACGAGATTACCGGCGAGGGCGTGACGCATCTCGCGCTGGAAGCATCGTCGCACGGCCTCGACCAGTTCAGGCTCGATGGCGTGCGCGTCGCTGCCGCCGGCTTCACCAATCTGTCGCGCGATCACATGGACTACCATCCGGACATCGCGCACTATCTTGGGGCCAAGCTCCGGCTGTTCCTCAATCTGGTTGTCGACGGCGGCGTGGCCGTGATCGCGGCCGATCACGAACATTCGCCGCAGGTGATCCATGCGGCACAGTCGCGCCATCTGCGCCTGATGAAGGTTGGTCGCAAGGGCGACGGCGCAGGCGAAGGCATCCGCCTTGTCGACGCTTCTGTCGAAGGCTTTGCGCAGAAACTCACGCTCGAGCATCGCGGCAAGACGCGCGCGATCACGCTGCCACTGGTCGGTGAATTCCAGATCGAGAATGCGCTGGTCGCGGCCGGCCTCGTCATCGGCACCGGTGGGGATGTCGATGCAACATTCGCTGCGCTTGAACATCTCCAGGGCGCCAAGGGCCGTCTCGAGCAGGTCGGCGCGCACAATGGCGCGCCGGTCTTCGTCGACTATGCGCACAAGCCCGATGCGCTGGCCAAGGCGCTGCAGGCGCTGCGCCCCTATGCAAAGCGCAAGCTCGTCGTGGTGTTCGGCGCGGGCGGCGATCGCGACGCCGGCAAGCGGCCGCTGATGGGCGAGATTGCCGCCGAGAATGCCGATACGGTGATCATCACCGACGACAATCCGCGCAGCGAAGAACCTGCAACCATCCGCGCGGCGATCCTGACAACTGCGAAGGGCGCCACCGAAATCGGCGATCGCGCCGAGGCCATTCGTTTTGCGATCGAGAACCTGCAGCCCGGCGATGCCTTGTTGATCGCGGGCAAGGGACATGAGACCGGACAGATCGTCGGTGATCGCACGCTTCCCTTCAGCGATCACCAGGCCGCCGCAGCGGCGCTTGCCAAGAGGACTGCATGAGCGAGTTTCTTTGGACATTGGCCGCGATGGCCGACGCGATGCAGGCATCCACTCGGGGCGCGCTGCCGGAAGGCATCACCGGCATCTCCATCGACACCCGGACCATCAAGCCCGGCGAAGCCTATTTCGCGATCAAGGGCGATGTGCATGATGGCCACGCTTTTGTCGAAACCGCGCTGAAAGCCGGTGCCGGTCTCGCTGTCGTCGATGCCGCGCAGCGCGACAAGTTTCCGGCCGATGCGCGTTTGCTGGTGGTCGATGACGTACTCGCAGCTCTCGTCGAGCTCGGTCTGGCGTCGCGCGCACGCCTGAAAGCGCAGGTCATTGCGATCACCGGCTCGGTTGGCAAGACCTCGACCAAGGAAGCGCTGCGCCGTGTGCTGGATGCGCAAGGCAAGACCCATGCGTCGGTGGCTTCGTTCAACAATCACTGGGGCGTGCCGCTGACGCTGGCGCGCTGCCCGGCCGATGCGCGCTTTGCGATCTTCGAGATCGGCATGAATCATGCGGGCGAGATCGAAACGCTGGTGAAAATGGTGCGGCCGCATTTCGCTGTCATTACCACCGTGGAGCCGGTGCATCTGGAATTCTTCGCCGGTGTCGAAGCCATCGCCGATGCCAAGGCTGAAATTTTCTCCGGGCTCGAACCCGATGGCGTGGCGATCCTCAATCACGACAATGCGCAATTCGCGCGTTTGCAAAAAAGCGCCAAGAAGGCCGGTGTCTCGCGCATCGTCTCGTTCGGTGCCGACAAGAAGGCTGACGCGCGGTTGCTCGACGTCTCATTGCACCCGACCTGCTCGGCGGTGCACGCCAATATCCTTGGTCATGACGTCACCTACAAGCTGGGCATGCCCGGCCGCCACATGGCGATGAATTCGCTGGCGGTACTCGCCGCCGCCGAATTGATGGGCGCCGATCTTGTCCATGCCGCCTTGACGCTGTCGCAGGTTGTGCCTGCCGCGGGCCGTGGCGTTCGCCATGTGCTCGAAGTCGGGGGCGGCGAGGCGACGCTGATCGACGAGAGCTACAATGCCAATCCGGCCTCCATGGCGGCAGCGATCAACGTGCTCGGCGCGGCGGCAGTCGGGCCGAAGGGCCGCCGCATCGCGGTGCTCGGCGACATGCTCGAACTCGGCGCCGATGGCGCGAAACTTCATGCCGGGCTGCTGGAGGCGGTCCAGTCCAACGGTATCGATCTGGTATTTTGCTGTGGTCCCCTGATGCGCAACCTTTGGGATGCTCTTTCCACGGGCAAGCGGGGCGGCTATGCCGGGGATGCGGCGGCGCTCGAATCGCAGGTGCTGGCCGCGATCCGCGCCGGTGATGCCGTGATGGTCAAGGGCTCGCTCGGTTCGAAGATGAAACCGATTGTCTCCGCGCTCGAAAAGCGCTTTCCCGGCAACGCCGCGCTCGACGACGCTGCGGTATAGGGCGGACTGAATGTTCTACTGGCTGATCGATTTCGCGGGCACCGTGCCGGTGTTCAACGTGTTCCGCTACATCACCTTCCGCACCGGCGGCGCGGTGGTGACCGGCGCACTGTTCGTGTTCCTGTTCGGTCCCTGGATCATCGACAATCTGCGCCTGCGCCAGGGCAAGGGCCAGCCGATCCGCACCGACGGCCCTCAGTCGCATCTGGTCAAGGTGGGTACGCCGACCATGGGCGGGCTGATGATCCTGTCCGGCCTCGTGGTCTCCACGCTGCTCTGGGCCAATCCGCGCAATCCCTATGTCTGGATCGTGCTGGCGGTGACGCTCGGCTTCGGCTTCGTCGGTTTCTATGACGACTATCTCAAGGTGACCAAGCAGAGCCACAAGGGCTTTGCCGGCCGCACGCGCCTTATGATCGAATTCATCATCGCCGGCGCCGCCTGTTTCGCCTTCGTCAAGCTCGGCCGCGATCCGCTGTCCTCCTCGCTGGTGATCCCGTTCCTCAAGGATGTGATCGTGAATTTCGGCTGGTTCTTCGTGCTGTTCGGCGCCTTCATCGTCGTCGGCGCCGGCAATGCCGTGAACCTCACCGACGGCCTCGACGGCCTCGCTATCGTGCCGGTCATGATCGCGTCTGCGAGCTTCGGCATGATCGCCTATCTCGCCGGCAACGCCGTGTTCTCCGACTACCTGCAGATCAATTATGTCGCGGGCACCGGCGAACTCGCTGTGCTCTGCGGCGCTGTGCTCGGCGCCGGCCTCGGCTTCCTGTGGTTCAACGCGCCGCCGGCATCGATCTTCATGGGCGATACCGGCTCGCTGGCGCTGGGTGGCATGCTCGGTTCGATCGCCGTGGCCGTGAAACACGAGATCGTGCTCGCAGTGATCGGCGGCCTGTTCGTGCTGGAGGCGGTCTCGGTGATCGTGCAGGTCACGTCCTTCAAGCTCACCGGCAAGCGCGTGTTCCGCATGGCGCCGATCCATCACCACTTCGAGCAGAAGGGCTGGACCGAGCCGCAGATCGTCATCCGCTTCTGGATCATCTCGGTGATGCTGGCGCTGGTCGGCCTCTCCACGCTCAAGCTGCGGTGAGATCGTGATCCCGGTCACCTCATTCGCCGGCAAGACCGTCGCCGTGTTCGGCCTCGGCGGCTCGGGCCTTGCGTCCTGCCACGCGCTGCAGGCGGGCGGCGCCGAAGTCATCGCCTGCGACGACAGCATCGACCGCATGGTTGAAGCCACGCAGGCCGGCTTCATCACCGCCGATCTGCGCACCGTGGCATGGGGCGCTTTTGCCGCATTGATCCTGACGCCCGGCGTGCCGCTGACGCATCCAGCGCGGCACTGGACGGTGGTTGCAGCGCAGGCCGCGGGCGTTGAAGTGATCGGCGACATCGAACTGTTCTGCCGCGAGCGCAAGCTGCGCGCGCCCGACGCGCCCTTCGTCGCCATCACCGGCACCAACGGCAAATCGACGACGACGGCGCTCGTCGCGCATCTGATGCGCGAGGCCGGTTTCGATACGCAGATGGGCGGCAATATCGGCACCGCGATCCTGTCGCTGGAGCCGCCCCGCGCGGGCCGCGTCCATGTGATCGAGATGTCGTCCTATCAGATTGATCTGACGCCCTCGCTCGATCCGTCCGTCGGCATCCTGCTGAACGTCACGCCGGATCATATCGATCGTCACGGCACGCTGGCGCATTACGCCGCGGTGAAGGAACGTCTCGTTGCCGGCGTGCAGGCCGGCGGTACGGCGATCATCGGCGTCGATGACGACTGGTGCAGCAAGGCGGCCGATCGCGTCGAGCAATCCGGCAAGCGCGTGGTGCGCGTCTCCGTCGAACATCCGCTGGCCGATGGCCTCACGATCAAGGGCAGTACTATCGTGCGCAATGCCGGCGGCGCGCAGAGCGAGATCGTCGATATCGCCGGTATCGGCTCGCTGCGTGGCCTGCACAATGCGCAGAACGCCGCCTGCGCCTCGGCTGCGGCGCTGGCGCTCGGCGTCAGCCCGGATGTGCTGCAGAAGGGCCTGCGCTCGTTCCCCGGTCTCGCCCATCGCATGGAGCAGGTCGGGCGCCAGGGCGCGACGCTGTTCGTCAACGACTCCAAGGGCACCAATGCGGACGCTGCGGCGAAAGCGCTGTCGTCCTTCAACGACATCTTCTGGATCGCCGGCGGCAAGCAGAAGGAGGGCGGCATCACGTCGCTCACCGAATTCTTCCCGCGCATCCGTAACGCATATCTGATCGGCGAAGCGGCCAATAATTTTGCGCAGACACTGGACGGCAAGGTGCCCTACGAGATCAGCGTGACGCTGGATGTCGCGGTGGCCAATGCCGCGCGCGATGCGGCCGAAGCCGGGCTCGCTGAGCCCGTCGTGCTGCTGTCGCCAGCCTGCGCCTCGTTCGACCAGTTCCGGAATTTCGAGATTCGCGGGGATCGGTTCCGGGAACTGGTGCTGGCGCTGGATGGGGTGAAGGCGGTTTAGTTTCTTTACCACTCCCCGCATTGCGGGGGAGAGGTAAGCCAGCCCCATTCCCTCCAAATTTTCACAATCCATTAACCGTCTGGCAACCACGATGGCCCATCGATAGGAGTTCATCGACCCGCAGGACGCGCTTATGATCTCTCGCGAACAACGCACACCGCTCAGCGAATGGTGGTGGACCGTGGACCGCCTGCTGCTGGCAGCGATCATCGCGCTGATGCTGGCCGGGGTGATCCTGTCGCTGGCGGCTTCCCCGCCGGTCGCGACCCGCATCGGGCTCGATCCGTTCCAC
Source organism: Tardiphaga sp. (assembly GCF_041424195.1). NCBI lineage: Bacteria > Pseudomonadati > Pseudomonadota > Alphaproteobacteria > Hyphomicrobiales > Nitrobacteraceae > Tardiphaga > Tardiphaga sp. The sequence continues at coordinate 36,901 of NZ_JBGMOE010000166.1, forward strand.
TTCTTCAACCGCCACATCCTGTTCCTGGTGCCGTCCGTCATCGTGCTGATCGGCGTGTCCTTCATGACGCCGCGGCAGATACGCCGTTCGGCCCTTGTCGTGTTCGCGATCTCCATCGTGCTGATCCTGGCCACCTTGCTGATCGGGCCGGAGGTGAAGGGCGCCAAACGCTGGATCACCATTCTCGGCATCAACATCCAGGCCTCGGAATCCGCCAAGCCGGCCTTCGTGGTGATCGCCGCCTGGCTGTTTTCGGAATCCGCCCGCAAGCCGGAGATGCCGGCGACCTCGATGGCGATCGTGTTGCTGATGATGCTGGTGTCGCTGCTGGTGATGCAGCCTGACTTCGGTCAGACCATGCTGATCCTGATGGCCTGGGGCTCGCTGTTCTTCATCGCCGGCATGCGCATGGTCTGGGTGTTCGGCCTCGGCGCCACCGCCGCAGGCGGGCTATTGATGGCTTACTTCCTCGTGCCGCACGTCGCCGGCCGTATCAAACGCTTCATGGATCCCGCTTCGGGCGACACGTTCCAGGTCGATACCGCCATGGAAGCCTTCTCGAATGGCGGCTGGTTCGGCCTCGGGCCGGGCGAGGGCATTGCCAAGCGCAGCCTGCCGGACAGCCACACCGACTTCGTCTTCGCCGTCGGCGCCGAGGAATTCGGCATTCTCCTGTGCCTTGCGGTGCTCGCCCTGTTCGCCTTCATCGTGATCCGCGCCATGTCGCGCGCCTACGCCACCGAAGATCTGTTCTCGCGTTTCGCCGCGTCGGGTCTCGCCATCCTGTTCGGCGTGCAGGCGGCGATCAACATGGCGGTGAACCTGCATCTGATCCCCGCGAAAGGCATGACGCTGCCATTCATCTCCTATGGCGGCTCGTCGATGATCTCGCTGGCCTACAGCGTCGGCATGCTGCTCGCTTTGACCCGGATGCGCCCGCGCACCGAAGTGGAGGCGATCGACGCCCACGTCGCGCGCACTTACGCGTGATGAGCACCGCGCCCCTCATATTGCTCGCGGCGGGCGGCACCGGCGGACACCTGTTTCCGGCGGAGGCACTCGGCGTCGCGCTGATGAAGCGCGGCCTGCGCGTGCGCCTCGTTACCGACGCGCGGGCACTGAAATATAGCGGGCTGTTTTCACGCGAGATGATCGATGTCGTGCCCAGCGAGACGCTGCGATCGCGCAATCCCATCTCGCTGGCGCGCACGGCCATCATGCTGGCCACGGGCACGGCGATAGCACTCAATCTCATGCGCACGCTGAAGCCGGCCGCCGTGATCGGCTTCGGCGGTTACCCGACCGTGCCGCCGCTGTTTGCCGCGCGCCTGTTCGGCATCCCCAGCCTGATCCACGATTCAAACGCCGTGATGGGCCGCGCCAATCGCATGCTGTCCGGCAAGGTCAGCGCGATTGCCACGTCGCTGCCCGGGGTGCTCGATCGCGATCCCGAATTGTCGAAGAAGACGACGACGACAGGCACGCCGATGCGCCCGGCGATTCTTGCGGCGGCTGCCGTGCCTTACGTGGCGCCCGATCTCACCGGGCCGCTGCGCCTGCTCGTGGTCGGCGGCAGCCAGGGTGCGCGCGTCATGGCCGATATCGTGCCACCGGCCATCGAACGTCTCGAACCGGCGCTGTGGAATCGCCTCGTGCTCACGCAGCAGGTCCGCGATGAGGACATGAGCCGCGTGCGTGCCGTCTATGACAGGCTCAAGATCAAGGCCGAACTGGCGCCGTTCTTCAGCGATCTTCCCGCGCGTCTCGCCTCAAGTCAGCTTGTGATCTCGCGCTCCGGTGCGGGCACCGTCGCCGAACTCGGCGCCATCGGTCGGCCGTCTATCCTGGTGCCATTGCCCGGCGCACTCGATCAGGACCAGTTCGCCAATGCCGGCGTGCTGGCAGACGCCGGTGGCGCGCTCCGCATCGCACAGGCTGATTTCACGCCGGATCGCCTGGCGGCGGAAATATCCGAGCTGGCCGGCGAGCCATCGCGATTGACGGCCATGGCCGCAGGGGCGCGCAAGGTCGGCAAGCTCGATGCGGCAGAGCGGCTGGCGGATCTCGTCGCCAAGGTGGCGAAGATCTAGCATTCGCCACATACTCGTCATTCGGGGTTCACGCTGGCGCGCTTTGCGTGCCGACATGCCCCGGAATGACGGCGTTAGTTCAAACTACAGCCTCACCGTCTCCACCAGATAATCCAGAAACGCGCGCACCCGTGCCGGCAATTGTCCGCCATGGCCGACGAACACGGCGTGGATCGGCTCGATGTCGCCGGGATTGAACGCTTCGAGCACCGGCACCAGCCGGCCGGCCTTGATATCGGCCTCGACGTGAAAGCGTGCGAGCCGTGCGAGGCCCATGCCGGCCACGGTGAGGCGCTGCATTGCTTCGCCGTCGCTGACGAGCGCATTGCCTGACGGCATCACGGCGATCGTCTCGCCGTCGATCTTGAACGGCCAGCCGTTCTCCCACTTGGCGAAGCCGAAACGCAGCAGGTTATGGCCAGCAAGATCATCCGGTGTCTTCGGCGTCCCGCGTTCTGCGAGATAGCCGGGCGCGGCCACCACGACCATCCGGCTCTCGCCGAGCTTGCGTGCCAGCAGGCGCGACTCGCGCATCAAGCCGACGCGAATGGCGACATCGGCACGCTCTTCAAGGAGATCCACGACGAGGTCGGTCAGAACGACCTCGACCTTGATATCGGGATAGCGCTTCGCGAAATCAGGCAGCAGCGGCAGCAGGAGACGCAGGCCGAAGGGCACGCTGGTATTGACGCGCAGCAACCCGCTCGGTGTTGCGCCAATCGCGGCTTCGCGTTCGGCCGCGCTGATCTCGTCGAGAATGCGCAGCGCGCGCTCATAGAAGGCGCTGCCTTCGGGCGTCAGTTGCAGCTTGCGGGTCGAGCGGTTGATGAGCCGCACGCCGAGCCGCGCTTCCAGCCGCGCCACCAGCTTGCTCACGGCAGAGGGGGTCATCCGGAAGGCGCGGGCGGCGGTCGAGAAACCGCCGAGTTCGACCACCCGGGTGAACACTTCCATTTCGCCGGAGCGATTGACGTCGAGCCGCGACATCGCGCTTCACTTCGTTGGGTGAACTGAATTCACAAATATTGTTCCTATGGCATGTCTATCTCATCAATCCCCCGAGGTCCACATCTCCCGCTGTCGGGCATCTGGCCCGCTTCACCCACGGGACACGATCATGCCTCTCGCACTTTACGCGCTTACCGCCGGCGCCTTCGGAATTGGCGTCACGGAATTCGTCATCATGGGTCTGCTGATCGAGGTCGGCGGCGATCTCGGCGTCTCCATCTCGGCCGCCGGGCTGCTGATCTCCGGCTATGCGCTGGGCGTCGTGGTCGGTGCGCCGATCATGACCGTCGCCACCGGGCGCTGGCCGCGCAAGACCGTGCTGCTGGTGCTGATGGGCATCTTCACGGTGGGCAATCTCGCTTGTGCTGTGGCACCGGATTACTGGAGCCTGATGGCGGCCCGCGTGCTGACCGCCTTTGCCCATGGCACATTCTTCGGTGTCGGTTCGGTGGTGGCGACAACGCTGGTGCCTGCCAACAAGAAGGCCTCGGCGATCGCGGTGATGTTCACCGGCCTCACGGTGGCGAACATTCTCGGCGTGCCGTTTGGCACCTGGCTGGGGCAGGGCTTCGGCTGGCGCTCGACCTTCTTCGCGGTAACGCTGGTCGGCATGCTCGCTTTTGCGATCATCGCATTCTTCGTGCCGAAGGATCATGACAAGCCTGCGCCCTCTAATTTGAAGCAGGACCTCGCAGTGCTCGCACGACCGCAGGTGCTGATGGGCCTGCTGACGACGGTGCTGAGCTGGGTCGGCGTGTTCGCGGTGTTCACTTACATCGCGCCTATCCTGACGCGGCTCGCTGGCTTTTCAGATGCCGCAGTGTCGCCGATCCTGCTGGTGTTCGGCGGTGGTCTTGTCGTCGGCAATCTGGTCGGCGGTCGCTTTGCCGATCGCTGGCTGATCCCGACGGTGCTCGGCAGTCTGGCGGCGCTCGCGGTGGTGCTGGCGCTGATGACCTTCGCTACGCATAGCCAGATCGCAGTGGTGATCTTCGTTGCATTGCTCGGCGCCGTTGCCTTCGCGACAGTGCCGCCGCTGCAGATGTGGGTGCTTGAGAAGGCCCAGGGCGCGGGCCAGAGTCTGGCGTCGAGCTTCAACATCGCAGCCTTCAATCTCGGTAATGCGATCGGCGCCTGGCTTGGCGGCGCCGTCATCGATCATGGCAGCCTGGCTTCGGTGCCGTGGGTCGCGGCATTGGCTCCGCTGGCAGCGCTTGGCGTGGCGCTTTACGCAATCAGCCGTGACCGGGCACGGCTCCCGGTTCCCGCGGCGGCGGAGTAGGCGCACCATCAGCAAAAATGGCGGATTCGCCTGATCCGCAAGCCAAATATCTGTCTTTTCCGTCATGGCCGGGCTTGTCCCGGCCATCTGCGTCTGTTTGAAGGAGTCATCTGCTAGAACACGACTTGGACGCCCGGCACGAGGCTGGGCTGACGAAAGATAGAGACGCATCATGAGACTGCCGCGCGAAATCGGACCCATTCACTTTGTCGGTATCGGCGGCATCGGCATGAGTGGCATCGCTGAAGTGCTGTGCAATCTCGGTTACACCGTGCAGGGCTCCGACGCGTCCGAGAGTGCCAACGTCAATCGTCTGCGCGAAAAGGGCATCACCATCCATGTCGGCCACAAGGCCGATAACGTGTCGGGCGCCGATGTGCTCGTGGTCTCCACTGCGATCAAACGCGACAATCCGGAACTGATGGCCGCGCGCGCGCAGCGCATTCCCGTTGTCCGTCGCGCCGAGATGCTCGCCGAGCTGATGCGACTGAAGTCGTGCGTCGCCATCGCCGGCACCCATGGCAAGACCACCACGACCTCGATGGTCGCGGCATTGCTCGATGCCGGCGAGCTCGATCCTACGGTGATCAATGGCGGCATCATCAATGCCTACGGCACCAATGCGCGCCTCGGCGCCGGCGAATGGATGGTGGTGGAAGCCGACGAGAGCGATGGCACGTTCCTGAAGCTGCCCGCCGATGTCGCCATCGTCACCAATGTCGATCCCGAACATCTCGATCACTTCAAGACCTTCGACGCCGTGCAGGACGCGTTCCGCAACTTCGTCGAGAACGTGCCGTTCTACGGCTTCGCCGTGATGTGCATCGATCATCCCGTCGTACAGACCATCGTCGGCAAGATCGAGGACCGCCGCATCATTACTTACGGGCAGAACCCGCAGGCCGATGCGCGCCTCGTCGATCTGAAGCCTGCCAATGGCGGCTCGTCCTTCAAGGTTGCGTTCCGCGATCGCAAGGCCGGCACTGCGCATGAGATCGACAATCTGCTGCTGCCGATGCCCGGTCGCCATAACGCGCTCAATGCGATAGCGGCGATTGCAGTCGCACATGAGCTCGGCATGTCGGACGAGGCGATCCGCAAGGCCATCGCCGGCTTCGGCGGCGTCAAGCGTCGTTTCACCAAGACCGGCGAGTGGAACGGCGTCACCATCATCGACGACTACGGCCACCATCCGGTGGAGATTTCCGCAGTGCTGCGCGCCGCGCGTGAAAGCACCGCAGGCAAGGTCATTGCCGTGGTGCAGCCGCATCGCTACACGCGCCTGCAGTCGCTGTTCGAGGAATTCTGCACCTGTTTCAACGACGCCGACACGGTGATCGTCGCCGACGTCTATCCCGCCGGCGAAGCACCGATCGAAGGCATCGACCGCGATAATTTCGTGCTCGGCCTGCGCGCGCATGGCCATCGCGAGGTGATTCCGCTGCAGGAATCCGCGGCGCTTGCGGGTCTCGTCGCGGGTGTTGCGAAATCAGGTGATACGGTCGTCTGCCTCGGCGCCGGCAACATCACGCAATGGGCTTATGCATTGCCCGGCGAATTGAAGGCGCTGGGCTGAGCGTGAGCAGCTTCCCCGACATCACTCCCGATCTTAAATCGGCGATGCCCGATCTGCGCGGGCGCCTGCTCGCGAATGAATCCCTCGCGCCGCTGACATGGTTTCGTGTCGGCGGTCCGGCGCAGGTGCTGTTCACCCCGGCGGATGAAGACGATCTCGCTTACTTCCTGTCGAAGCTGCCGGGCGACATCCCGGTCACCGTGGTCGGCGTCGGCTCCAATCTCATCGTGCGCGATGGTGGCATTGCAGGCGTCGTCATTCGCCTGAGCCCGCGCGGCTTCGGTGCTGCGTCCGCCGAAGGTGATGTCGTCAGCGCGGGCACGGCTGCGCTCGACAAGCGTGTGGCGGAAGCTGCGGCGGCGGCGAATATCGGTGGGCTTGAATTCTACTTCGGCATTCCCGGTTCAATCGGCGGCGCGCTGCGGATGAATGCCGGCGCCAATGGCGGTGAGACCAAGGACGTGCTGATCGAAGCCACGGGCATCGGACGTGATGGCACGAAACACGTGTTCGACAATGCCGGTATGGCGTTCGTCTATCGCAATTCCGGAGTCGATCCGTCGATCATCTTCACCTCGGCGAAATTCCGCGGCGCCATCACGGAGCCCGCAGCCATTCGTGCGCGGATGGAGGACGTACAGGCGCATCGCGAGACCGCGCAGCCGATCCGCGAAAAGACCGGCGGCTCGACCTTCAAGAACCCGCCCGGGCACAGCGCGTGGAAGCTGGTCGATGCGGCCGGCTGCCGCGGTCTACGCGTCGGCGGCGCGCAGGTGTCGGAGATGCACTGCAATTTCCTGATCAACACCGGCGATGCCACGGCGAGCGACATCGAAACGCTCGGCGACACCGTGCGCGCGCGCGTGTTGGCGCAATCGGGCATCGACCTGCATTGGGAGATCAAGCGGATCGGTGTCGCGCCGTAACGCGCGATCTTATTTCGGCGGTGCGGGCAATGCCGAGTTCGGCCCGACCTCGCTCAGCGTGAGAATGCGTTCCAGCGGCTCCGGCGAGACCCGGAATGTGCCTTCGAACGGATGTTCCTGCAGCGCGATCAGGCCGAGCGCGACGATCGCGCCGCTGCCGAACACCGACAGCGCCAGCAGCATCGCGCGCGGTTTCCCGAAATGCACGAGGCACAGCGCGAGCTGTGTGATCAGTCCGAGCAGCAGCACCGAGGTCCATTTGAGATCGTTGGTGTGATCGTTGGACAGGCTCAGCCGGTCGTTGCGCGCGGTGCCGGCGCGCACGGCGGCGGAGAGCAGGGCGACATGCACCGGCGCACTGGCTTCGCGCGTGATCTTGGGATCGCTGATCTCGCGCAGCAGGTCGTCAAAGGCGGCCCGGGTATGCGGAGATCGCTCGCCGTTCAGCATCGCCGGCCATTCCTCCTGCACCTCGGAGGTCACGAAGGCCTTCAACGCGACGCGGATCGACGTCATGTCCGATGCCGACGCGATACTGAGCGCATGGATGTTACGCAGCTCGCCGGCTTCCGTCTGCACGGCACGCACCGCCTGGCGGTTGCGGTCGCCGACATCGTTGGCGAGAAAGCCGGTCAACAGGCCGAACAGGATCGCCACCGACGAGAAGAACGGCGCGACGATCCCGTCGAACGGTCCCAGTCGCCTCGCCAGCCATGGTGTCGAGGTCAGGCCCACGAGCACCACCGCCCCGCCATAATACAGCAGCGCCAGCGTCGCGAAGGTGCCGAAAGTGTTCAGTTCGAGCCAGGCTCTGATCATCGGACATCAATTCCATTGGACTGCGGAGCGGGCTCGCGCAACGGCCCCTGACAGGGCATTATATGACTCGTATGACGTGATGCTATTGCCTTGTCGGCAGGGCGCGATTCGCGGATTGGTTCGGAGACGACACGATGACAGAGCAGGCGAAACCTCAGCGGATCACCATCATGTTCGGTGGCCTGAACAAGGAACGTCTGGTGTCGGTGGCCTCCGCGCAGGCGCTGCACTCTGCACTGCCCGATGCGGATCTCTGGTTCTGGGATGCCGACGACCGCGTCTATGAAACCAGCGGGCAGATGCTGCTCGCGCATGCGCGGCCGTTCGAGGATCCGTTCAGGCCCGGTGGCAGCAGCATTGGCGTGCTGACGCAGGCGCTCGACAAGGCGAGGGCGGAGAGCCGCCTGCTGGTGCTCGGCATGCATGGGGGAGCTGCGGAGAATGGCGAGCTGCAGGTGATGTGCGAGATGCGCGGCATTCCGTTTACCGGGTCCGGCTCGGCGTCATCCAATCTGTCCTTCGACAAGGTGGCGGCGAAGCGTTTTGCGGCACTCGCCGGCGTGCCGATTGCGGCGGGTGTCGCGTTGGACGAGATGGAAAGCGCGCTCGCCGAATACGGCAAGCTGATCGCCAAGCCCGCGCGGGATGGATCGAGCTATGGGCTGATGTTCGTCAATGCCAAGCAGGATCTCGTTGCCGTGCGCAATGCGGCGAAGACCGAAGATTATGTCATCGAGCCGTTCGTTGCCGGTGTGGAGGCAACCTGCGCCGTGCTGGAGCAGGCCGATGGCTCGCTGATCGCATTGCCGCCGATCGAGATCATTCCGGCCGACGGCGGCTTCGATTACGAGGCGAAGTATCTCGCCAAATCGACGCAGGAGATCTGCCCGGGGCGTTTCACGCCGGAGATCAGCGCGCAGATCGGGGATTTTGCAGTCAAGGCGCATCGCGCGATGTCATGTCGTGGCTATTCGCGGTCAGACTTCATCGTGTCGGCCAAAGGCCCAGTCTATCTGGAGACCAACACGCTTCCGGGCCTGACCAAGGCCTCGCTCTATCCGAAGGCGCTCAACGCCCAGGGGATCAGTTTCGTCGATTTCCTGAACGGCCAGATCGAGCTGGCGATCAGGCGCGTGGGCGGGTGACGTAAGCCGCAGGCAGGGTCGAGCGAAGCAAAACCCATCATCCCGTCACAAGCATTGATGGGGTCCTCTTCGGCGCGGCGCGCCTGCGCTCTACCCATCTTAGGTGCGCGTTAATTTCCGCAACCCGGCGATGCCCGCCACGAAGCCGCCGCAGTTCCCTCGGGCGCGTCGGCCACACCTCGGCTAAAGTCTTCCACAGCCGCATCAAATCGCGCTCTGCGCCCATCCCCTTTACACTTTGTTTACCAGGAAGCCCGAAGGTTAACGCTGGCGGCGCGTGTTGCGCTTGGCTGCCGAGGCGTGAGCTTTGCGGGGATTCCGTGACGACGCGTATCGATGGAAAACCGGCCTGTTTCAAAGGCTTGAATCCATTCCGGCATGACCGAGACGTCACTCGCGCCAGAGTTCCGCGCCAATGCGGGCATAACCTGTGACGAGCTCTTGGTATGGATGGTGGAGGACGCCTCTCTCGGTCGGTGCGATCGCTGGGGCCCCAAGCTGATCTTAAAATGGCTGCCCTTGGGGCAGGCATTCTGCTGCGCGAGCAGCTGAGCCCGCTCGCCCGCTTCTGGGCCCGTTTTCGTGCTGCCAAGCCTGCCGTCCGCGAACAGAGCTCCAACCGCTTCATCGCGATGCTCGAGCGCCATGTGCCGCGCCGCGTCGGCATTGCGGCCACCGTGCTGATGCTGACGGGCAGCGTCGCGCTCGGCGTAGTCAAGGGCAATCACGTCGACGAAATGGTCGAAGCTTTCAACGATGCGCGCAACGCCGCGGCCAATGCCGCCGGCTTCCGCATCGCCTCCGTCATTCTCAATGGCCGCAAGCAGCTGACCCAGGATGAGATCCTGGCCATCGGCGGCATCAATGGTCGATCGTCGCTGTTTTTCCTCGATGCCGCGGCTGTCCGCGACAAGCTCAAGGCCAATCCGTGGATTGCCGACGCCAATGTGCTGAAGCTGTATCCCGATCGCCTGCAGATCGATGTCACCGAGCGCGCGGCTTTCGCGCTGTGGCAGGAGGACGGTCGTCTCTCGGTGATCTCCGATGACGGCGCCGTTCTGGAAAATTACGTGTCGCGCCGCTTCGTGTCGCTGCCGCTGGTGGTGGGCAAGGGCGCGGACGGCGGCGCCAGGGATTTCCTGGCACTGCTCGATCGCTATCCACAGGTCCGCTCGGTCACCAAGGCCGCGATCTTCGTCGGCGAGCGCCGCTGGAATCTGCGCCTGAAGGATGGTCTCGATATCCGGCTGCCGGAAAACGACGTCGGCAACGCGCTGGCCATGCTCAGCAAGCTCGACAAGGAAGATCGCCTGTTTTCGCGCGACATCGTCGCCATCGACATGCGCCTGCCGGATCGCCTGACCGTGCGGTTGTCGGAAGACGCCGCGAAAGCGCGGGAAGATCTGTTCAAGGCACAAGACAAGTCCAAGAAGAAAGCTGGCGCAGCATGAGCGGTCTCGATCGCAACCAGGCGCCGAAGACGCGTCAGATGGCGGCCAACCGCACCGCGCTGGTGGCGTCCCTGGACGTCGGCACCAGCAAGATCGCCTGCATGATCGCGCGTCTGCGGCCATGTGCGCCGAGCGAGGCCCTGCGCGGCCGCAGCCATGCGGTCGAGCTGATCGGCTACAGCCAGCTCCAGTCGCGCGGCGTGAAGTCGGGCGCGATCGTCGATATGGGCGAGGCCGAGCAGGCCGTTCGTCAGGCGGTGGCGCTGGCCGAGCGTATGGCCAAGGTTCGCGTCGAATCCGTGCTGCTGTCGGTGTCGGCCGGTCGCCTGCAGGGCCAACTGATTGAAGCGTCAGCCGATATCAAGGGCGGCGCCGTCACGGCCTCCGATATCGCACGTGTCACCTCGACCGGCATGCGCCACGCGACGCCGTCGGGCCGCACGGTGCTCCATGCATTGCCGGTGGGCTATTCGCTCGATGGCGTGAAGGGCATTCGCGATCCCAAGGGCATGGTCGCCTCGCAGTTCGGCGTCGACATGAATGTCGTCACCGCCGATGCGACGGTCGCGCGCAACCTGATGCTCGTTGTCGAGCGCTGCCACCTCAATGTCGAGGCGATGGCAGCTGCGCCCTATGTCGCGGGACTCTCGGTGCTGACCGATGACGAGACCGATCTGGGGGCTGCCGTGGTCGAGATGGGCGCAGGTACGACAACGATCGCGACCTATTCCGGCGGACGCTTCGTGCACGCGTCGGGCTTTGCGGTCGGCGGGCAACACATCACCATGGATCTGGCGCGCGGACTCGGTGCTTGCATCGCGGATGCCGAGCGAATCAAGACGTTATATGGCACGGTGCTGACGGGTGGCTCCGATGCGCGCGAACTGATGAACGTGCCGACGGCTGGTGATAACGACCGCGATTTTCCGCAGGTCGTATCCCGCGCCACGATAGCGAACATCGTGCGTCAGCGTGCCGAGGAGATTTTTGAAATGGTCAGGGACCGGTTGGCGGATTCGCCCTTTGCTGCAGAACCGCGCGCACGCGTGGTGCTGTCAGGCGGCGCGTCGCAGCTCACGGGCCTTGCCGAACTCGGTAGCCAGATTCTCGGACGGTCCGTTCGCATTGCACGACCACTTGGCTTCGGCCGGCTGCCCAATGAAGCCAAGAGCGCTTCGTTTGCGGTGCCGTCGGGCCTCTTGGTCTATCCGCAATTCGCACATCTTGAACATGTCGAACCGCGGCATACGCGGCAGCTCAAGACAGGGACCAGTGACGGTTATTTCGGAAAGGTCGGACGATGGCTGCGAGAGGGCTTCTGATGAAATTTTTCCGGCCAATGCAATTTCTATCTTCGACGCCCAAGGCCTCCGGCCTCCGGCATGACCAGACAACGCGCGCGTAATCGAGAGGCAACCTCATGACCATCAATCTCAACGTTCCTGATATCAGCGAGCTGAAGCCCCGGATCACCGTGTTCGGTGTCGGTGGCGCGGGCGGCAACGCCGTCAACAACATGATCACCGCCGGTCTGCAGGGTGTCGATTTCGTCGTCGCCAACACCGATGCGCAGGCGCTGACCATGTCGAAGGCCCAGCGCATCGTGCAGATGGGCACGCAGGTCACCCAGGGCCTCGGCGCCGGTTCGCAGCCCGACGTCGGCGCTGCCGCCGCGCAGGAAGTCATCGACGAAATCCGTGATCATCTGACTGGCGCCAACATGGTGTTCGTCACCGCCGGCATGGGCGGCGGCACCGGCACCGGTGCTGCTCCGGTCATCGCCAAGACCGCGCGCGACATGGGCATCCTCACCGTCGGCGTGATCACCAAGCCGTTCCACTTCGAAGGCCAGCGCCGCATGCGCACCGCCGAGGCCGGCATTGCCGAGCTGCACAAGGTGG